>JALYLO010000418.1 GCA_030774175.1 Actinomycetota bacterium | reverse complement strand
AGATCTACGGCGAAGACCACAATTCGTGAGAAGCTCTTGCTGTCAATTTGGGCGCCGTAGCAGCCCGGGGTTAGCGCTCGAACGGCGCTCGGGATCCCGCGCGAGTGTGCAGGCTGCCCGGACCACGACCTGGTCGGGGTGGTCCTTCGCGGCCGCTGTGCCGTCGTCGGCACTCTCGAGCAGGCATGATCCTGCCGTGGCTCCGGCGGCGAGGTAGCGGTTTGGCGCGGCGAGCAGCCGCGCGTTTCCGGCGCAGTGTGGCCGAGGCCCGTACTGCGGGGGCTCGGGCGGCTGCGCGCCCACCGCTACGACTCGGAGGTAGCACGCATGAATCGTCAGAACCTCTTCTCCGACGCATGGGACGGAGAGAACGAAGAAGCCGGGACTCGGCATCGAATCTTCTGGCGTCCGGACGACGCCAGGATGGGAGCAACGCTGTACGAACTGGCCCGCGACGCGCCTGAGATGCGGATGCATATGCACTTCGGAGCCGAAGAGATCTTCTTCGTTCTGAGCGGTCGTCCACTCTTCCGGAACCAACACGGCGAAGAGGAGTTAGCTCCGGGCGACTTCGTCTTCTGCCCCGAGGGACGTGCCGGCCTACACACGTTCAGCAACCCCACCGAAGAACCCGCCCAGATCCTCGCGATCAGTGCCGGGAGCTTCCCGGACGTCGTCGCCTACCCCGAACACGGATATGCATGGGTGGCGACTCGTGATCCCGATCCCGAGCTACTCGCGAGAGGCGGCGACCCCGGCATCATCGCTCGCTTCGAGATCCCGATCGAGTAATCGCTCGGCCGTATCGACCAGAGCCGAAGAGGCCGCGCGAGCGGCCTCTTCGCGCACCCGGCTCAGGATGCAGTTGTGAACGCTCGCGCAGTTGATAGCTTCAGTCCCCGACGCAGACGCGCGCCCCCTTGACGGCCACCTCGAACGCCTGCGGTCGGCGCTCACGACTGCCGGAGCACACATCGCCTCAACCTCCGCATAGCCGGTCGGGGTGTCTTCCAGGGCACTGGCGCAGCCAAGCGGGCGTAGAGTGTTGTCGTGCTGAGGGGGCACTGCGCGTGCAATGTCGTTGCGTTCGAGGTTTCGGACGAGTTCGTCGTCGCGTACAACTGCCACTGCTCGAACTGCCGTGCGGCGACAGGCTCGGCATTCTTGCCCTGGGGCGAGATCGAGCCCGAGAAGCTCAGGGTGACCAAAGGTGCGGACTCGTTGATATTGATTGGCGATGCCCACGGCCACCACGCGAAGCGCTGCGAGAAGTGCTTCTCGCTGCTGTATTGGACGGGCTACGAAGGCAAGATCCGTGTGCCGTATGGGTCACTGATCGACGAGCCGGCGCTCAAGCCGACGGCGCACATGTTCGTCGGCTCGAAGGCTTCGTGGCACGAGATCCTCGACCACCTGCCCCAGCACAACGAGTACCCGTGGTCTTGATCGGCTGATACGCGCGCTCAGGGGTCATTGCGGAACGCTGGCGCAGGCGAGTGGAACCGCCTATGTACTCAGCCACTCGTTGCGAGCTCGCGTTGGGCGGCGGTGCGCGACGCCCGCGTACGCCTTCTCTGCATCTGTCGTCTCCTCAGCGACTCCCACGGAGTGGCGAGTTGCAATCTCCTCGACCGAGTAGCCGCCCCACTCTTCACCGCGCTGATGCTCACGAGCGCCGATGGCCAGAACGACACACGGCTCGTCGCCGACGCCGAGGATGATGTGCTTGGTCTGCGGCGGACAATGCACGAGATCCCACTTCTGTAACGGCCGCTCCTGGCCCTCGACCAGCAGTAACCCCTCACCGGAAAGCACGAGGAAGTCTTCCTGGTTGGCCTCCCAGTGGTACATGCCCATTGCTTCACCCTTCGCGAGCACATAGAGGTTCACACCGACCTGGGGGAACTCCGCCTCATCCCCGAACGGGCAGACTGCTCCGCGGCCTTCCGCGTACCGCCAGCGCGCGTCCCGGGCACTCACCACGAACCAGCCGGGACCCGTTTGCACCAACCCGGTGTCGGTCGACTCAAAAGGTGCCTCGGGAACCATGGGGTCTATCTTAAGTGGAGACACTCGGGGGACTGTGAGACTCGGCGCGTTTTTCTGTTCCGTTTGTGTTCCGGCTCGGGCGGGGCAGCTCAACTAGGCGGGTTCGCCGGTCTTGCGCGGGGCCGCTTCGGCCGGGTCGACTGCTCGCCCTCGAGCGACCGGTCCGCGCCTGCGCCGCTCGACGACGACGGGCGCGCCCAGATGTCTCGCTCCTGCAGCAGCTCGACCTGCTTCCGCGTCACCTGCTCACGGTACTCGGCGTGCGTGTACGGCTTGCGCTCGAGGTACAGGTTCTTGGGATACACGGGCTGCGCGTAGATCAGCTGGTACTGCTCGGTCGTCAGGTCCTTGAGCCAGTTGTCCCACTGCGCCGTCTGCCGGAAATGGCGGAGCGCCTCGACGTCGATCGTCCCGGCGATCCACGTCGAGCCGGCGCCGTAGGGAACCTCGGTCACGATCTGGCCGCGGTAGTCGACGATTTGCGAGCCGCCCGAGAACGTGTCGATCGGAGTCTTGGAGTCCTTGTCGAGGTAGTACGTGCCGAGGTTCATCCCGATCACGTACATGTTGTTGTCGAGCGCCCGGGCCCGGTTCTGCACGGCGAACATGCCGCTCATCACGCCAGGGGCGGGGTACGGGCCGCGGTACGCGATCTCGCAGCCGTTCATCGCGAGGCCGCGCGCGTTCTCCGGATAGGAGGCCTCGTTCGCCATCATGATGCCGATCCGGCCGATCGCGGTGTGCGCGACGGGGTAGAAGGCGTCGAGGCTCCGCCCGTACAGCTCGAGCCAGCGGTCCCAGACGTTGTGCGGCGTCACGGAGTGCTCGACCGGAAGGAGCGGCACGAGTTTGTGGTGCTTCAGGATCACCGTCCCGTCCTCGGGCTCGATCACGAAGCCGACGTTGAAGAACCGTCCGGGGAACTCGGGATGCCGCGCCTTCGCCTGCGCGATCATGAAGGCATTCCACTGCCGCGCCAGCTTCCCGAGCTGATCCGTCTCCGGCCCCGGGATGTCGATCGCGCATTCGCGCGCGTACGTCTCGTGGTCCAGGTCGAACACCTCGTCGGTGAACCCCTGTAGGCCACCCTCTGGAATGCAGATCAGCCTCACGGGCAGATCCATGCTCGAGAGCCACGACGCGGCTTTGATCATGTGCGAGATGTGCTCGAGGTTCCACGCAATCTCGTCGCGACGGCGGATTCCGCGCATCGTCTGGATCAGGCCCACGGCCTGGTAGGGCTCGATCATCGGGCACTCCTCTCTCGCGTCGTGGCCAACGGACTCTATGCGCGCTCGCGGCATCGGCAGGGCGATCGAGGCGGTCGAGCGCGGCGAGGCGCAGGGTCTGACGTCGCGCTCAAAGCAACGCATGTCGCACCGTGTTGGAACACCGACACGTGGCGGAGCCCGAGTCTCCCCCATCTCGTCTTCGCGCCGTTACGAGGCGAGTGCGTCGTCGACCGAGTCGTGCACCGGCAGGTGCCGGTCGAGGCCGCTGACCTGCAGGGTGCGCCGTGTCTCGAGCTGTGGCGCGGCGAGCAGGAACGCGTCCTCGCCCAGCCGGGCGCGCGCTTCGAGCAGCACGCTGAGCGCCGTCGAGTCGACGAACTCGACCCCGGCGAGGTCGACGACGATCCGACGGGGCGCGGTGTCGATCGCCTGGGTGAGCGCCGTACGCACATCCTCGGCGTTGTAGAGGTCGAGCTCGCCGGCGAGCCGGACGATCACCGCCCCGTCGCGCGCCTCCACCGCCCGGACGGGGTGGTCGCGCAGCGGTGTCATCCCGTCGTCGTTCAAAGCGTCCCCCTCCTCGTCGTCGGCCCGGCCGGTCGTCGCGACAAGGATTGAAGCACCCTTCGAGTCGGCCCCGCAAATCGGCTTGACGAGGCCCGCGCGGAGTATCATCCGGAGACGATGTCGGCGCTGCTTCGTCGGAGAGGGCTTGCGACCTTCGCGCTCCTCATGGTCGTCACCGAGGTGACGGGGCGGAGCTTGACGGCGCGGGTCGACCGCGCCCTGCACGTCGCGCCGCTCGCGAACTCCGGCGCCGCCTATTACCCGTTCCTCCTCGTCGCCGTCAAGGTCGTGACCGCGCTCGCGCTCGCCCTGTTGCTCGCGCGGGCGATCCGGGCCCGGGCCACGGCCGAGACCGGCGGGCGGCTGCTGCACGCGGTCGGCCACGGCCACGAGCGGCGCACGCCCCGCCTGCGCGCGACGCTCTCGCCGCGTATCTGGTTCGCTTCGTTCGCGGTCACCTCGATCGTCTACCTGCTGCAGGCCGACGCCGAAGGCGTAGCGGCCGGCCGGTGGCCGCTCTTCTCACCGTGGCTGCACACCTACGCCCTGCCCGTCTTCGCAGCGCTCTCCGTCCTCGGCGCGTTCGCGTGGCGCTTCGCGCGCTGGTTGTACGACGTCGAGGACTTCGCGCACCGCACGCTCGAGCGCGTGCGCCGGATCCTCACGGCCGTGGCTCGCCTGCGGTCGCGCTATGCGCGTCCCGGTGACGACACCGCTCCTCGCCGGCGCTTCGGCCTCGCCTTCGAGTCGAGGCCCCCTCCGCTCGCCGCCTGACCCGCGGTCGCACGCCCAGGGCCCGCGGGCGACGCTGTCGTCGCAGGACCTTGCGAAGGAGGAGAAGTGGACACTTCGTACGCACATGACGTTCCGGCGGAACGCACGCGCCCCACGCGGCGCGTGCAGGCCGTCTCGCTGCTCGGCCCCGTGGCCGCCGCAGGCGGTCTGATCTGGTCGTTCTTGCAGCCGGAGCGCCTGACGCTCCTGCACCCGCGGGGACAGGGCTTCTGGTGGCTCGTCCTCGAGCCGCAATTGCTCGTGGTCGCGGCGGGCATCGCGTTTGCGCTCGTCGTCGCCCGCCCGCTCATCTCGGACCTCGAGGCGCATGATGCAGCCCCGCGCTGAGATGGTGCACTGGGCGTTCGCGGCGGGGATCCTCCTGATCGGGCTCTGCCTGCTCTGTGAGGCGATCGTCGGGGCCGAGGTCTGGCGGATGCGCAGGTGGCGCGCATACCTGTGGCCGGGGCTCGCGTTCGGCCTGGGCGTCGCGCTCTGGCCGGTGATGGCGCTCTACACGAACTCCGCGGTGCACATGTACGCGCACGGCTCCTGGGCAGAGGTGCTGATGCTCGCGGGCGGGGCGGAGCTCGGGCTCGTGCACGGCCGGTTGCGCTCGCCGCTCTGGCGGCTGACGTGGCCGCTCGCGTTCGCCGTCACCGGGCTCGCGTTCATCGTGCACGAGCAGAACCCCTGGTTCTTCGCGCGCTCCGCGTTCCTGCACCACCTGCTCGGCTGGACGTTCCTGCTGTCGGCGCTCGTCCCGCTCGCGCTCGTCTGGCGGCCGCGGTCGTTCGTCCTCCGCTCGAGCTTCGCGATCGTGATCGTCGCCGTGTCGGTGATGCTCTTCAGCGACCGGGACGTCGCGCCAGTCTTCGGGCACCTCTCGCCGCTCGCAGGAAAGCAGCACCGATGAGACGCTTCCTGCTCGTCGCGCTCGCGGCGCTCGCCTTCCCGGCGGGCGCGTCGGCACACGCCACCCTGCGGTCGACGACGCCGCACTTCGGCACCGAGCTGCAGTCGATGCCGGGTTCGATCCGGCTGCACTTCGACCAGCACGTGAAGATCCTCCCGGGCGCGATCCAGGTGCGCAGTGGCGTCGGGAAGAACTACGCAGGCGCGTCGCACGTGGACGGGACGGACGTCGTCGCCTCCGTGCGTCCCGGGAAGCTCGGGGCATACACCGTTCGCTGGACCGCGATCTCGGCCGACTCGCACGTCGTCTCGGGTGTCTGGACGTTCGGGGTTCGCATCCCCGCCCTCGCAGTGAATGCCGCGTACGGTGCCGGCGGCCCGACGCCGACCGAGCACCTCGTGCGGTGGCTCTGGTTCCTTGGCCTCGCGCTGACGGTCGGCGCGCTCGGCTTCCGCCTCGTTTGCCTGCGCGGGCTCGAGGTGCCGCGCACGCTCGAGCGTCGGATCGCGGCTGCCGCGGGCCTCGGGGCGGTCGTGAGCCTGCAGGCCGGGATCGCCGCCTTCTCACTCCGTGCGGAGGATGCGCTCCAGCTGCCGTTCGGCCGGTTCCTGTACGGCGACCTCTCACCGATGGCCGCGACGCGCTTCGGGCAGGCGTTCATCGTCATGACGCTCGGCTTCGCGCTCGTGCTGGCGCTCGTTTACCTCTCGTGGCTGCTCGACCGAAGCGACCTGCTCGTGCCTGCGTTCGTGCTCTCGGTGGGGCTGCTCGCGGGGCTCTCGCTCTCCGGTCACGATGCGGTCGACGCCGGCTCCTCCTGGGCGACGGAGGTGGCCGACTGGGTGCACATCGCCGCGGCATCGCTCTGGATTGGCGGGCTCGCCACGATGGCGCTGCTTCTCTGGATGGGCGCGCCGCAGCTGCGGCGCACGGCGTTCGCGCGCTTCTCGCGCTTCGCAACCGTCCTCGTCGCGCTCGTGCTCTCCGCTGGGACCTATCTCAGCATCGTCAGGCTCCCGCACGTCGCCGATCTCTGGACGAAGAGTTATGGACAGGTGCTGCTCGTGAAGCTCGGCCTCGTCTCCTTCGCGCTGCTGTGGGGCGCGTTCCACAACTTCGTCGTCAAGCCTGCGCTCGTGCGCGGCGACGAAGCCTTCCTGACGCGAATCGGCCGCAGCCTCGTCGGCGAGAGCCTCGTCGGGATGGCGGTGCTGCTCGCGGCCGCGGTCCTCGTCGACTCGAAGCCGCCCGCCCACCCGATCCAGACTCCAGATCGCACGTCGTCAGCGGCGGGAGGTGCAGCGGTCACACTCGGAAGGTGAGGGTAGGCTCGCTCCGTGGAGCTGACGGGTTACCGCGAGCGCTTTCCGATTCTCGCGTCGACGACGTACCTGATCAACCACTCGCTCGGCGCGATGCCGGCCGAGGCAGCCCGGCGGCTCGAGCTGTTCGCGCACGAGTGGGCGACGCGCGGTGCGCGCGCCTGGGGCGAGGGCTGGTGGGACTCGCCGGTACGCGTCGGCGACCTCATCGGCTCGATCGTCGGGGCGCCGCCCGGCAGCACGGTCATGCACCAGAACGTGACGGTCGCCGAGGCGATCGTGCTCTCGTGCTTCGATTTCGAGCCACCCCGCAACCGGATCGTCTTCGAGGCGGGGCTCTTCCCATCGGTGCGCTACGTGCAGCAGGCGTGGGCGCGCTTCGGCGCCGAGGTCATCGTCTGCGACGACGCTCAGGCGGTGATCGACGCGATCGACGAGCGCACGCTGCTCGTGCCGGTCTCGCACGTCCTCTACAAGACCGCCGAGATCCAGCCGATCGAGCGGATCGCCGCGCGCGCACACGAGGTCGGCGCGCACGTCTGCCTCGACGCCTACCAGTCGGCCGGCGCGGTGCCGCTCGACGTGACGGAGCTCGGCATCGCGTTTTGCGTCGGCGGCTCGGTGAAGTGGCTCTGCGGCGGCCCGGGCGCCGGCTGGCTGTACGTCCGGCCCGACCTGGCCGCGCGGCTCGAGCCGGCCTTCGCCGGCTGGCAGGGGCACGCGCATCCGTTCGCGTTCGAGGACGAGATGGAGCCCGCACCGGGTGCGACCCGCTTCCTGACCGGGACACCGGTCGTCGCCGCGAACTACGCCGCGAGCGCGGGCTACGAGCTGATCGGGGAGATCGGCGTCGACCGGATCCGGGCGAACTCGATGCGGCAGACCGCGCTG
>JALYLO010000417.1 GCA_030774175.1 Actinomycetota bacterium | reverse complement strand
TGCAATGGCGGCGGCAACAGCTGCGTCAGCGTCGCGAACGGCACGCAGAAGACGTACACGCTCGTCGGCGCAGACGCCGGCCACACCATGCGCGTCCGCGTCACTGCTACGAACGCGGACGGGTCGAACTCGACGGAGTCCGCTCAGACCGACGCGGTGGCGCCTGCTGCCTCGACCGCCGCGCCCAAGAACACTGTCCGTCCGATCATCTCCGGCACGCCGCGTGTCGGCCAGACTTTGACGACCGACGAAGGAAGCTGGACCGGCAACCCAACCTCGTTTGCCTTTCAATGGCAGCGCTGTGACGCCGACAACATCGTCGCCTGCGCCGATGTTGTTGGGGCGACCGCCAAGACCTACCTGCTCAGGGTCGGGGACCTCGGCTTCCGGCTCCGCGTCAAGGTGACCGCCCGCAACGCCAAGGGTGCAACCACAGCCAACTCGGGTACGACCGCGATCATCGCGCCAACCGGGACGATCACCAACAAGCAGCCGACGCTGACGATCCTGTCGGCCCGTTTCCTCGGCTCGGCGATGTACGCCCGCTTCCGCATCTGCGACGACTCGCTAAAGAACCTGACGATCATCGAGACCGACTCGCGGCCTGGGAAACTCTCCTACACCCGCCGCTTCACAACGCTGATCGCGCCGCGCCCGTGCGGCGTCTATACACGTCACTGGACGCCGGTCGCACGCTTTCGCGGCGCCGGCCGATACACCCTCACGCTCCGCGCTCGCGACAAGTCCGGCTTCACCAGCCTGCCGGCACGCCGCAGCTTCTCACGCGGATAACCATTGGGGGCGGGGCGCTGATCGCGGCGCCCCGTCCTTCGTGATCGATCAAAACGTACCTTCCCAGCAGCGAGGTCCCTGCCGCCAAGGCGAACGAGGACCCCGCTGCTGGTTGTGAGCAGGCGCTCGGTCGGTCAGTCGAGCGTGATTACTTCGCAGTCGGTCTTGTAGGAGGCTGTCTGGCCGTTCCACAAGACCCACACTGCGCTGACCGTCAGACCGCGGAGACCGTCTGCGTCAGCTGGTGTGAAGAAGAAGTCCGCCAATCCATTGCCGACACCGTTCGTGGTCACGACTGCCGTAGGAAGTTGAAGCGTGGGGCTGGCCGAACAGGATGTGTTCGTGGTCCAAATCGAAAGGACCACTTGGTACGACGTCGCCGCGGCCGCACCGTTCAGTTGATACATCTCGTGGGCGTAGACGTTCGGCCCGTTCGCGTGGATGTTCTGGACGAACCCCGACCTGAGCGCGGTGCCACCAACCGGCGAGAGAGCAATGTGTCCCGTGTGGTAGCTGGCATCAGCGCCTGCCGACGTCGCCCCGAAAAGAGCGACCGCAACCGCAACCAGCAAACCGCAGACAAACGGCACACACGTCCCATGGTTCCTCCCCTCATGGACGTCTTAATCGGGGGGAAGAATACGGGAAGGCTGGCGGTGTGTGCACTCCCGTCGTCCTCGACCCTGTCTGACTGGTCGGCGTCGAAGGCTGCGGACATTGTGCGCTGTGACGAGTTCTCGCACACACCCTCGGCGAGGCAGGGAACCGATACCCGCTCGCCGCGGGCTTCACCGGAGCCTTCGGAGAGAACATCTTCTTGGGGCCTCAGGTGTACAAGACGCCGCTCGCGGCGGTCGACGGCTGGCTGAACTCGGAGCACCACCGCGAGAATCTGTTCAGAACCGGCTGGCGTTCCCAGGGCATCGCCGTGGCCCACATCGACCATTTACGCAACCAGCGCGATGTCGCGATCTGGGTGTCGGAGTTGAGCACGTAGCGGCGTTTCCTGCTGAAGGCAGCGCGCAGGCGCGTCACACCGGTTCCGGCGGATCGCCGGGGGACACGCCGTCGTAGAGCGCATCGACATGACCGTGTGGGAAATGGCGCAAGACGATCTTCCATTCCGTCGGCGGGTCGATCTCGGAATCGACGAGGAGCCTGAAGCCCTCCGCAGGGATCGACAGGAAGTTCACGTCATTGTCTGGTCGCTCGACCCGAACGTGCTTCAACCCGGCCCCGTCAGCCCAGACGAACACCTCGCCGCCGTGGTCGGAGATGAAGTCGACCACATCCGCATCGGCAACCACCTCGGGATCGTTTTCCATCCCCGCTCTCTTACCAGAAGCGTGGGTCCGTGCACACGCTCATCACCTCCCGCCGCGCCTCCGAGCGCGCCACTCGTCCTGCGTCGGTAGCCGACCGCGCTTCCGCGCGGCGACCACGCACTCCAGGTGCGCGTGGCGCCGCTTCGAGGCGTCGCCTTCCGGCGCGATCAACGCGTGCTCGCTCGTCGCGTGCAGCATGCCGTCGCAGAGCGGGCACACGTAGCTCGCCGGCTTGAGGCTCTGCGCAGGCCGCATCGCCCACCACCGTGGCTCCATCGACCGACTGTAGCCTCGGACAGTGCGCTTTGGCCGGCTGCGCGAGCTCGACCCGCGCCTCCCACGCGAGGTCTGGCTACTCCAGCTAGGCGGCGTCATGAACTCGTTCGGCAACGGGATCGTGCTGCCGTTCCTCGTCATCTACCTGCACGACGTGCGCGGATTCGGTCTCGGCATCTCGGGCCTCGTCGTCTCGGTCTCCGCCGCCGCGCAGCTGACCGCGGGGCTGGTCGCTGGCCCGCTCGTCGACCGCCTCGGCCCGCGGCCCGTGCTCGGGGCGGGCCTCGTCATGCAGTGCGGCGGCTTTGCGTTCTTCCCGCTCGTCCGCCATCCGTGGGAGGCGTTCCTCCTGATCGCGATCGAAGGAGCCGGGAGCGCCGGCTTCTGGCCGAGCCAGTCGACGTTGATCGCGCGGCTGACACCGCCCGCCCGGCGGCATGCGGCGTACGCGCAGCAACGGGTGACGATGAATCTCGGCATCGGCCTGGGCGGGTTGACGGGCGGGCTGATCGCGAGCGTCGCGCACCCTGGCTCGTTCACCGTGCTCTTCCTCGTCGACGCGGCGACGTTCCTCGCCTACGCCGGCGTGCTGTTTGGAATCCACGACCCGGGGATCGCAGAGGAGGAGCGCTCTGACGAGCGCTCCTCGTACCGTGCGGTGTTGCGTGACCGTCTCTTCGTGGGGCTCTGGGCGCTCAACTTCCTCTTCGTGAGCGCGGGCTACTCGCTGTTCAACCTCGTGCCGCCGTTCGCGCGCGACCATGCGCATGTAAGCGAGCGGGAGATCGGCGTTTTTTTCTTCGTCAACACCGCCCTCATCGTGATCATCCAGCTGCCGATCTCGCGCGCGATCGAAGGGCGACGCCGCATGCGGGCACTCGCGCTGATGCCCGCGCTCTGGATCGTCGCGTGGCTGCTGCTCGACGGCGGTGCGTACTGGCTGCACGCAACCGCGGCCTTCGTCGTAATGACGGTCGCCCTGGCGATCTTCGGGGTCGGCGAGTGCTTCCACGGCCCGGCGCATCAGGCGCTCGTGGCCGAGATCGCGCCCGGGCACCTGCGCGGCCGCTACTTCGCGGTGCACTCGCTCTCGTGGGGCCTCGCGGGCACCGTGGGGCCTGCCGCCGGCGGGTTCCTGCTCGCCGCGGCGCCGTTCGCGCTCTGGCCGGCCGCCTCGCTTCTGTGCGTCGTCGCGATGCTCGGCACGCTCGCACTCGAGCGGCGCGTCCCGGAGCGCTACCGCCGGATTCCACGCGCGGAGGCGCGCGCGCTGCCTGTCGCTGTGCCCGTGGATTGAGGCGGGAAACGCGGGTAGAATGGCGAACATGCCGGTGATGTCTGTGGTCGAGGATCCGTTCAGTACCGATGCCGAGCCTGCCTCGCATCCGGCGCGCCCGCGCGCGCGATCTGGTCGTCGCCCCGTCGGCGCCGCCGGCGCCGCCCGCTGAGCTCAGCGCAGCGGGCCTCACCTGGATCCACCTCGACGCGCCGACGCTGACCCACGCGCAGCAACTCGCCGAACGCTTCGGCTGGCATCCGCTCGACGTCGAGGACGTGATGTCGAAGCGCCAGCGCCCGAAGGTCGACGACTACGCCGACGAGGGCTACCTGTTCGGCGTCCTTCACTTCCCGATCTACGACCGGGCGAGCCGCCGGCTGAACGCTGCGGAGCTCGACGTCTTCGTCGGCCCGAACTACCTCGTCACGCTGCCGAGCGTCGAGCTCCTCCCCGTCTCACGGCTCTTCCGCCGCTGCGAGGAGGACGAGCAGTTCCGCGACCAACTGCTCTCGAAGGGCTCGGGCCGCCTTCTCTACGAGGTGCTCGATGACCTCTTCGACTACTGCTTCCCGATTCTCGACAAGATCGGGCACAAGCTCGACTCGCTCGAGGACGACGTCTTCGAAGGGCGCTCCGAGGAGGTCGTCCGCGACATCTCGAACGTCAAACAGGAGATCATCAGCTACCGCAAGATCATCAAGCCGGAGCGCTCGACGCTGCGCGTCCTCGAGCGCCACGTCGAGCGGTTCCTACCGGAGGAGCTCGATCTCTACTTCGACGACATCGTGGACGCCGCCGAGCGCATCTGGGACATCCTCGACAACTACAAGGAGGTCGTCGAGGCGCTCGAGGACACGAACGAGTCGGTGATCTCCCATCGCCAGAACGACGTGCTGCGGGTGCTGACCGTGTTCTCGGTCGTGCTGCTGCCGCTGACGCTGATCACCGGCTTCTTCGGGATGAACGTTCGCTTCCCGGGCTTCGCCACCGTGTGGGCGTTCTGGGCGATCTTCGTCGGGATGGTCGTGACGCTCGCCGGCCTACTCGCCTTCTTCCGGCTCAAGCGCTGGTTGTAGCGAGGCTGGCAGGATGCCGAAGCCCCTGTGGGCACCCTGGCGCCTCGAGTACGTCCAGCACGCCGACGAGCTCGACCGCTGCATCTTCTGCGCGCCCGAGCCCGAGCTGCTCGTGCACGACGGCGACCTCGCGCTCGTCGTCCTGAACAAGTTCCCGTACTCGTCGGGGCACCTGCTCGTCGCTCCGAGGCGGCACGTCGGCGAGTTCACGGCGCTCACCGACGAGGAGGCGCTCGCGATCCATCGCCTGGGCGCGCGTGGCGTCGAGGCGCTGCGGGCGGTGTACGCCCCGCACGGTCACAACCTCGGCTGGAATCTCGGCCGCGTCGCGGGCGCCGGCATCGAGGACCACGTGCACCTGCACGTCGTGCCGCGGTGGAACGGCGACACGAGCTTCATGCCGGTGCTCGGCGACGTGAAAGTGCTCCCTGAGGCGCTCGGGCGAACAGCCGATCGACTGCGCCCGCACTTCAGGTAGACCGGCGGACCTCCTCGGCCCACGTGCGGTGGTGCTCGAGCGCCCACTCCTCGTCGACCCAGCCCCGCGTGATGCCGCTCAGCGCATGCCGCGTCGAGGGGTAGATGAGGGAGAGGAAGAGATGGCCCATGAAGAGCACGAACGAGACGACCATCAGCCAGTCGTGCACGAGCAGCGCGCTCGGCAACCTGAAGCGCGTGTCGCGCTCGCCGTACCAGAGGAAGAAGCCGGTGAGCGCGAACAGCAATGCGAACGCGGCGGTGACGATTGTGTTCAGCTTCTGCCCTGCGTTGAGTCGCCCTTGCGGCACACTGCGCCGGCGCAGCCACGCGCGGTCGTCGACGTCGAAGCGATCGATCTCGCGCGCCGTGGCCCGCAGCGCGCCTCGATCCCCGAACAGGAAGATAGCGGCGAGCGCGACGGCCCAGCCCACGGCGGTCCAGATGTGGATGCCCTTCAGGAGCGGCCGGCGGCTGACGAGCTCCGAGAGGCTCGGAACGTAGAGGCAGAGCCCGGTGCCGAGGAGAAGCATGAAGGCGAGCGCGTGCACCCAGTGCACCGCGCGCTCGGTGCGCCCGAACCGCGGCAGCCGCCGCGATTCAGGAGTGGTAGCCATTCGACCGCCCCACCCAGGCGTTCTGGTCGTAGCCGAGGCCTTCCCAGTAGCCGGTCGGTTGCCGGTCGACGAGCTCCATGCGGCTCAGCCACTTGACGCCCTTGTAGCCGTACATCTCGGGGATGACGACGCGCGCGGGCGCGCCGTGTGCGCGCGAAAGCGGCTTTCCGTCGAGCTCATAGGCGAGCATCACGTCGGGGACGAGCGCCTGGTCGAGGGTCAGGGAGTCCTGGTAGGGGTTCTCCAAGGAAACGAAGCGGATCGCCTTCGCGGTGGCCGTCGGCCGCGCGAGGGCGAGCAGATCGGCGAAGCGAACGCCCGCCCAGCGGACGTTCGCAACCGACCAGCCGGTGACGCAGTGGAAGTCGGTCACCTGCTCGGCGCGTGGGAGGCTGCGCAGCTGCGCGTACGTCAGGCTGACCGGCCGGTCGACGAGGCCGGTGATCTCGAGACGCCAGGTGCCCTCGTCGAAGAGCGGCATCGAGCCGGACACGGTGTAGATGCGCCAGCCGCCGATCGGGAGCAGGTTGCCGAGGAGCTGGGAGAACTGGGAGGTGATCGGCGAGAAGATGCCGGACGCCGGGCCTGCCCAGGCGAGCGCGGAGACACCGCCGGCCAGGAGGCCGAGGAACGCACGCCGTCCGTAAGGGCGCGGCTGGTCGGCAAGATCGGTCACGTGTCGCTGCAGACCTACGGCATCGGCGACACGTTACGGTCTCTACCGGCGTCACTGCGGTCGCCGATCACCTCGACGCGTACGCGGAGGAGCCGCCGGGTTTCCGGGGCGGCTCCGCCGGGGAGGGCGTGGCAGCCAAGGGAACGACTCTGCCCGGGCGGGCCGAGAGAACGTTCCGACCACCGGAGGCTGGAGAAAGACCCTGACCCGCATGCGGCGCGCGGGGCGAGAGAGAGACGCCTGACCTCGACACCGTCTCTATCGGCTCGCAGTGAGGACAGTCAACCCTCGTTCGAGGTAAGTGGCGCTCTTTCCGGCTATTGGTTAGCCGAATTGCGCGTGCGGCACAGCGACCTGGACCGTAGCTTCTTCGAACGTCATGCTCTGGTCCCAGACGGCGTCGAACGCGACCTTGAGGAATTGCGCCAGCGAGGAGTGCTCGACGACCACGATAGTCAGGTCGGCAGCGCCGGCAACCGGGTCTTGCATGCCGAACATCACGATTTTCTCATCGATGATCACGAGCTTGAGTGGCAACTGGGGAGCGAAGCGCGCCTCCGACCCGGCGGCCAGGAACTTGCGAATGGCGTCCAAGCTCCCGGGCTCGTCGAGAATCGAGAGCTCGTAGACGCTGCGTGCTCGGTGCCTGCGTGCGAGTCTGAGGCCCTCGACGTTTTCCTTCGGTGGGGTCGCGTACGGCGGCTTCGTGAAAACGAGAATCTCACGTTCGACCGCGGCCTGGAGCTCATCGAAACGCTTCGCGATCGTGGCTCGGTCGCGGAGCACGTCGACGTACTCGAGCGGGTTGCTTTGAGTGCGTCCGGCCAAATAGAACGGAACGAGCTGATCGATCATCCGCCTCGTCTCGAGCTCGAGCCGGGAGAGCTCATGGCGATGCTCCGCAAGCAGTCGGTCGAGCGCGAGCTCGGGCCGCGCGGCCGAGTACTTCACCGGTGAGCCGGGGCGCGCCGAGGCAAGGCCCTTCTCGACCAGGCTCGAGAGGACGTCGTAGATGCGCTGGCGGGGCAAACCGGCGACCCTGGCGACCTCCGCCGCGGTGGAATGATCGCGCCGGATCAGGGCGAGGTACGCCTTGGCCTCGTAGGCCGTGAGGCCGAGCTGGACGAGGTCCTCAGGCCTGTCTGGCGCCATCCGTCCACACCTTAGTCACCCGCACCAGTGGTGTCAAAGGAACAAGCTTGGAGAGGTTTCAGGCGCTACCAGGAGAACGCCCTGGAAGTCGTGCTCACATGGTTACCCACTGTAAGTGGTGGCAAGATCTGCGGCGGTGGGAGTTGAAGAGAAACGTGACCGTCCCGGTCGGCAGCAAGGCAGTCCTGACTGCGGTCGATCGTGGTCTCACGGATGTTCTTGACCGCGGCGAACACGAAGACGAGCACGCCGAGCGCGAGTGTGACGGGCCCGTCCGCGACGCTCGCTGGAAGCGCGACGCCGAGTGCGCGGGCGGCGACCCAGACGAGCAGTGCGATCGTCAGCACTCCGAGCAGGACGCCCTTGACCCCGTGCCACGCGTTCCACGAGTACGAGAACGACCCAAGCGAGAGGTTCTGCCAGGGCAGGAACGTGTCGACCAGAAGGAGCACGCCTGCACCGAGCAGCAGCTGCGCTTCAAGCGGAAGTCGCTTCACCCGCGTCATGCGGATCCTTTCCGGCGGCTGCCCCAGGCAGCGTTCTCACTCACCGTCTCCCCTTCCGCCGTCCGAGTCGAGACAACCGCCTCGTTCGACATCCGCTGAGCCATCATGATCGACCGACAGAGGTCCGAAGCTCATGCCGAGGACTCTGCCTACCGAAATCC
>JALYLO010000416.1 GCA_030774175.1 Actinomycetota bacterium | reverse complement strand
CCGACAACCACGAGTCCCGACACCAGACTCCACCTCGCACGAGGACTTCCGCCAGGACGATCCGGTTTCGGCAGCAGCCCGAACCTCACACCGCAGAAGCATGACAGCGACGAGCCCGGTCGAGCCGATGCCCGAGCACGGCGGCGACGGGACGCGGCCCGCGGGTCGGCCGACACGGGACATTTACGGACGCTGGCCAGGCGACAGCCGGAGCCTCAAGCCGACTCTCGCGACGGTCATTCGTGTCCGGGTCGACTGCGCACGCTCGCAGCGATGAGTTCAGGCTCAATGCATCGTCTAAGCCCTGGAAGGACACCACGAACGCCAGAGGAGAGGCGCGATGAAGTACATGCTCTTTACGTACCGCGACCCGAGTGTCCAGCTCGACCCTGAGCAGAGGGCGGCGGTCCCGGCCGCGGTGGCGGCTGGTGTGAGGAGATGGACGCCCGTGGTGTGCGCCTCGATGGGCACGTACTCGGACCGCTCACGGAGGCGCGGACGATTCGGATTCGAGCTGGCGAGCTGATGGTCGGCGACGGACCGGTCGCCGAGCAGACCGTTCAGATCGCCGGGTTCAACATCCTCGAATGTGCCGGCCTCGATGAGGCTCTCGAAGTTGCTTCCAAGAACCCGGGGGCGAACTTCGGCATCTTGGAGTTGAGACCCATCGAACCGTGAGCGCTCAGACCACGAGACGTTTCTGGTCAGGCGTCATTCGCCAGCACTCGCCCAGGCGAGCGTCAGTCGTACGCCCCTTTGGGTCGTCCAGCTCGCCTGCGGCAGCCGCTTCCTCCGAGCCGCTGCCGATCGTCTCGACCCGACGCCGCCGAAGAGCGCCGTCTCGATCCTCTGGAAGAGCCAAGACGGGCCGGCTGGCCGGTGGATAGCCTGCGTGAATGCGCCACGCCTGCCGGGCGAGGCAGCAGCCGCCGCGCCCGCTCTCGGCGAGTCGGCTGCGCTAGCGTTGGCCGGTGGCGATCGACGAGAACGCCCCGGCCGGCAGCCGTTCGGACACAGCCGCGAGCGGGACCTGAACGTGATCCGGCCGTTGAAGACGATCGTCTGTTTCGGCGACTCGAACACCTGGGGCTACATGCCGGGCTCGGATGGAGGGCGCTTCCCGCGCGACGTGCGGTGGCCGGCGCGGCTCGCGACGGCGCTCGAGGACGAGGCCGAAGTGATCGCCGAGGGCCTGAACGGTCGCAGCGCCACGATCGAGAGCCCGGTCGCCGAGGGCCGCAACGGCCTGCCGTACCTCGTGCCGTGCCTGCGCTCGCAGGCGCCGGTCGACCTGCTCGTCATCTAAGACAGGGGTCGGGTCAAGTCAAGTGTTTGGAGTCGTGCTTCATCGACATCAACGAAAGGAGCAAGGGAGGCGGCCCTGCCCCCCGCCACCTTCTCCAGGACGTGCGTCTTCCGCCAGGTGGACGACCTCGCCCCGCGGCATCAAAACGCTCACGGGTGCCGCTAGCTAGACCCCGCTCGCGTTCTCAGGTGTATTTCCCTGTGACGTTCAAGACGATCTAGTCGCGGCGCGCGGGGGCAGGCGCAGTCCCAGCAGCCATGCGGATTTGCGCCGCATCGGCACCCGGAAGCGAGCCCGGCGGCGTGCCTCGCTGCAGCTCGCCGGAAGGCGCCGGGGCAAGCCAACTCTCGGCCGTTCAGGCGTCGTCACACCGAAGCCGCCGCGACGAGCGGCGCCGCGACACCGCCAGCGCCTCGGTCGACCACTTGACGGTTGCGGATCCGGGACCTAGAATTGTTCGCGGCTGGTCGGCGACCGTCTGTGGTGGCCTTCTCTGCAAATGGAGGATCCGCCGCATGACGCTGTCACGGTTCGACCCAGCGGGAAAGGTCGACGAGCTTCTGCCCGCGGTGCTGGAGTTGGTTCTGACCAGCCTCGACGCCTCGACGGCGACGATCCTGCTGCTCGACGAAGATCTCGGCGAGCTGACCGTGCGAGCGTCGCTCGGCTTTGGCGCGGACGCGGAGCTGCGGGTCCCGGTCGGCAGCGGGATTGCCGGCCTGATCAGCGAGCAGGGCCGCTCGGGCGTCTTTGACGACGTGCTGGACGCAGCCGGCCCGCAGCTCGCCGCGACCGGCATCCGCTCGCTGGTCGGCGCACCGATCCAGATCGCCGGCCGGGCGGTCGGGGTGATCCACGCCGGGACGACCGCGTCGCCGGGCTTCACCACCGGCGACGCTCGACTGCTCCAGGTTTTCGCGGACATGGTCGCGCTGGCAATCATCAATGCACATCCCCACGACGCCGAGCGCGAAGCGCGCGCAGAGACCGAGGTCGCGCAGAGCCGCCTGAGCGAGATCATGGGCGACCTCGACGCGATCGTCTGGGAGGCCGAGACGCCCGAGCGTGAGCAGCTCACCTTCGTCGGCGGCCGGGCCGGCGACATCCTCGGGTTTCCCGTCGGGCGCTGGACGGCGGAGAAGGACTTCTGGCGTGGGCTGATCCACCCGGATGACCGCGAACGTACGATGCTCTTCTTCTCCGAGGCGGCTCGCGAGCGGTCCGCGCATGAGTTGGAGTACCGGCTGAGAGCGGCGGACGGCCGCGTCGTCTGGGTCAACGACAAGGTCCGGGTCGTCGGCGACGATCCGTCCCGGCCGCGCGTCCGCGGCGTGATGGTCGACGTGACAGAACGGCGCGAGCTCGCCGGCCGCCTTCTCCACTCGCAGAAGATGGAGGCCGTTGGCCAGCTCGCCGGCGGGATCGCACACGACTTCAATAACCTGCTTACGGTCATCCTGGGCTTCGCCAACATCCTGGCGGCGCGTCTCGACGAGGGAGCCGGCTCCGAGTTGAAGGAGATCCGGCAGGCTGCGGAACGGGCCGCAGCCCTGACGCATCAGTTGCTCGCGTTCAGCCGGCGCCAGCCGCACACCAGCGAGCTCGTGGACGTCAACGCGCTCGTCTCGAGCGTCGAGCAGATGGTCCGGCATCTGATCGGCGAGGATGTCCGCCTGACAATCACGGCCTCGGCCGAGCTGGCCCTCGTCCGGGCCGACCCCAGCCAACTCGAGCAGGTCCTCGTCAACCTGGTCGTCAACGCCAGGGATGCGCTGTCGATCGGTGGCGAGATCCGCATCGCCGTCTCAACGGTGGACGCCGACGAGAGGTCCGACGAGTCGGAACCACCTGGGGAGCACGTCGTCCTGAGCGTCTCCGATACGGGCACCGGCATGTCGGAAGAGACGGCGGCTCGAATCTTCGAACCCTTCTTCACGACCAAGGAACAGGGGAAGGGGACCGGCCTCGGGCTCGCGACCGTCTACGGGATCGTCGAGCAGGCCGGAGGGCGGATCGCCGTCGCAAGCGAGGTGGGCCGCGGCACCGAGTTCACGATCTCGCTGCCTGCGGCGACGGAAGCGGCTGCTGGCGAGGAGACCGTAGCGACCATCCTGCTCGCGGAGGACGAGCCCGCGTTGCGCAAGCTCGCACGGCTCATCCTCGAGGAGGAGCACTACCACGTGATCGAGGCCCGGAACGGCCGTGACGCGCTCGAGCACGCCACGCGACACCGCGGGACGATCGATCTCCTGCTGACCGACATCGTGATGCCCGAGCTCAGCGGGCCCGACCTCGTCGCTGAGCTTGTCTCCGTTCGCCCGGACATCAGTGTCATCTACATGTCCGGATACACGGACAGCCGAATCGCCGGCCGCAACCTCGCCGACGAGTCGCGCTCGTTGCTGCGTAAGCCCTTCGACGCGGACGAGCTGACAAGACAGGTCCGGGCGGCTCTCGTGAAGCCGGCCTGATCGTCCAGACCAGAGCGTCGGAGCTCGCCTCGGTTTTCGGCGATCGCTCTTTGGGTCAGATCGAGCCGTTCGATCAGTACGCCCTTCGCCTGCTCGATCACGATCCCCTCGATCAGCAGGAATGTCAGCTCGGCGAAGAGACCTGAGCGGGGCGGCCCTTCGAGCGGGCCGCGTCTGGCGCTCAGCGTCCCATGCGCCCGCGACCGAAGTATCCAAGTAGCGCGAGCACGATGATCACGATGATGATGATCAGCAAGATGGAGAGCGCTGGCCCCCTTCCGGCGTAGGAGTAATCGACCTAACGGTCTCACTGTTCCGTCCTGGCGTCGGACCTCCTTCTGTAGCCTGGCTCGTTGGCTCGCGAGTCTTGCAAACGTCCCTTGCAGCGGCCTTGCCAAACCGTGTGCCATCACGCGCAAGGCGGCGGGACGTCCTACCTCGAACGTGATACACGCAAGGCGTCCTCCTCTCCCCTGGAGAATCCAAGTGGACTCTCGTTCGTCTCACTCTTGTGACGTCTGCGTCAATCGAGCAGCGCGCCTAGATTCCGAGGATGGAGCGGCTGACGGTCGAGAGGATCTGCTGCTGGTAGTAGATGGATCCCCCCTCGTCGGCCGTCACGTTCGATGGGTAGTGCGTCGAGATGAAGAGGCCGTAGATGTTGTTG
>JALYLO010000415.1 GCA_030774175.1 Actinomycetota bacterium | reverse complement strand
ACCGTGACGTCGCCGCCGAGGCCCATCGGGCCGATGCCGGTCTCGTTCAGCAGGCCGTAGAGCTCGTCCTCGAGCTTTGCCACGAGCGGATCGGGGTTGCGGGTGCCGATGGGCCGCGTGATCGCCTCCTTCGCGAGGTACATCGCGTAGTCGGCCGTGCCGCCGATCCCGACTCCGACGATCCCGGGCGGGCACGGCTTGCCGCCCGCTCCGACGATCGACTCGAGCACGAAGCGCTTGATGCCGTTCACGCCGTCGGCGGGAATGCACATCTTCAGGAAGCTCATGTTCTCGGAGCCGGAGCCCTTCGGGACGCACTTCACGTCGAGCCCGTCCCAGTCCTCGATGAACTCCCAGTGCACGATCGGCAGGCGGTAGCCGATGTTCGGCCCCGTGTTCTCGCGCGTGATCGTGTGCACCGCGTTCGACCGCAGTGGATGCTCGACCGTCGCTCGCGCCGTGCCGTTGCGCAGCGACTCGTAGATGCGCGTCGGATGTAGCGGGAAGTGCTCGCCGACCCGGCAGGTGTAGACCGCGATGCCGGTGTCCTGGCAGACGAGATTGTTCTCGCTGTCCGCGATCGAGACGTTGCGATGGATCGTCTCGAGAACGCGCTTCCCGGGCACCGAGGTCTCGCGCAAGCGCGCCGCCGCGAGGGCGTCACGCAGATCCTGCGGAATGTCTTTCAGCGCCCAGACGTACAGGTGTGCGGCCGCGTCCTCGACGACGCCCGCGAGGTCGGTGACAGTGTCGATGCTCATTCGGCTCCTAGCCTCTGGCCTTCTCGGATGCAGCCTGCCCTGCGCGCCGTCCAAAGACCACGCACTCGAGCAGGCTGTTGCCCATCATGCGATTCCGGCCGTGCGTTCCGCCGGCGATCTCGCCGGCGGCGTAGACGCCCTCGATCGTGGTCGCGGCGTGCTCGTCGATCACGAGGCCGCCGTTCTGATAGTGGAGGACCGGGTAGGTGAAGATCTTCTCCGTCAGCGGGTCGATCCCGGCGCCGCGGTAGCGGCGGAGCATGTACGGCAGGGACACGTCGGCATCGGCCTCGGAGATGCGCGTGGTGTCGAGGAAGACTGCCGGGCGCCCGTCCGGCGTCCGCACCCCCTTGCCCCTGCCGACCTCGTCGAAGATCGCCTGCGCGACCACGTCGCGCGGCCCGAGCGAGTCTGTGAACTCCTCGCCCTCCGAGTTGAGCAGCACGGCGCCGTACGCCCGCGTCGTCTCCGGGATCGAGTATCCCTGCATGTTCGGCGGCCAGGAGCCGCCGTTCGGGTGGTACTGGAGCGCGTCGAGGTCGCGCGCGGCGGTGCCGAGCTGCAGGGCGATCTTCGTGACCTCGCCGGTGGCGTTCGGGTGGTTGGTCGAGAGCTCCCCGCGCTCCTCCGCCTCGCGGTAGCAGCGGCCACCCGCAGCCAGCACGACCGTGCCGGCGTCGACGGTCCGCTCGCCGACGCGCGCGCGCCAACCGCCCTCGGTCGGAGCGAGCTCCCGGAGCGGGGCATTCGTCAGGCTCGAGCCGGTGCCCGCCTCCCACGCCTCGCGCAGCTGTTTCGTGATCGCGTGACCGGTGCGGTCGCCCACCTGGAGCAGGCGCTTCCGGGTCGCGCCGCCACAGCGGGCGAGCCGGTAGCCGCCATTCTGTCGCGTGAACTCGACCCCGAGCTCCTCCAGCCAGTGGATCGCGCCGGGCGCCTCGGTCGTCAGCACCTCGACGAGCCGCCGGTCGGACGTCTCGTGCGAGGAGCGCCACACGTCCTCGGCGTGGATCTCGGGTGTGTCGTCCTCCGCGAACGCGGCCTGGATGCCACCCTGCGCCTTGGATGAGTTGTTCGCCTGGAGCGAGCCCTTCGTCGCGAGTGCGACGCGGGCGCCCGAGCGCTCCGCGGAGACGGCGGCGGCGAGCCCGGAGGCCCCGCTGCCGATCACGAGCACGTCGAAGGTTTGGCCCGAAGCGTTCACGCCGGGCAGAATACCTGAGATTAGTGCTTCTTATGCATTGTTCACTGACCCGGTCGGGAAGGCATCACCAGATCGGGCGGAGGAGCTCGAGGATCTCGCCGGTCGTCGCCGGGCGCGGGTTCGCCTGGTTCCCCGCCCGCCCGGCGGCCGCCTCGGCCACGCGGGGCAGATCCTCTTCCGGCACGCCGAAATCGCGCAGCCGCTCGAACCCGCCGAGGTGCGCCAGCTCGCGCGTACGCACGACGGCGTCGCCGCCGATCGCCTCTCCGAAGCGTGAGACCTCGGCCGGAACGAGCTCCCGGTTGAAGACGAGTGCAGGCGGCAGGCACAAGGCGTTCATCGCCCCATGGGGGATGCCGTAGGTGCTGCCGAGAGCCTGAGCCATGGCGTGCGCGAGGGCGAGCCCCGCGATCCCGAGCGCGTGACCGCCGTGCATGGCGCCGCGCAGGAGGTCCTCGCGCGCGGCGCGATCGGAGCCGTCGGCGAGCACGCGGGGCAGCGCGTCCGAGATCAGCCGCGCGCCCGCGAGCGCCTGCTCGTCGCCTGCCGGCGAGCGGCCCCGCACGTAGAGGGCCTCGGCGCAGTGCGCCAGCCCGTTCAGCGCGGTGCCGGCGGTCTCGGAGCGCGGCAATCCGAGCGTCAGCTCGACGTCGTAGACGATGCCCGCGGGGTGAGCGCCCGCACCGCCGCCCTGGAGGATGAGGTCGGGCGAACGGACGCCGTAGAACGTCGTCCACTCGGCGCCGGAGTAGGTCGTCGGCACGTGCACGACGGGCTTGCCCGTCTGCGCCGAAGCGAACTTGCCCGTATCGATCGCGGAGCCACCGCCGACCGCGAGAATCCCGTCAGCGGCGGCGGGAAGCTCGACGCGATGCGACGGCACCTCCGACCACCAGGCCACGTGCGGGAGGTCGAGGATCCGCCAGCGCGGGCCGGCGATCACGAACGGTCGCTCGATCCCGACCTCTCGCAGGAGGCCGGGCAGCTCGGCGAGCCCCCAGCGGACGATCATGCGAGGCGAGGCCGCGCGAACTCGAGGAACGCACGCGCCGCGCGCGTCTCCGACCGGCCTGTGGCACGCACGAGGTGGATCTCCCGCTCCAGCTCGAGGCCGGCGAGGCGCGCCTCGACGAGCGTTCCCGCTGCGAGATCGTTCTCGACGGACGAGCGCGAGATGAACGTCACGCCGTACCCGCCGCGCACGGCGCTCGTCACCGACTCCTGGAGCCCGAGCTCGAGACGCACGTCGAGATCGCGCAGCCGCGTCCCGACCCGCCGCAGCTCGTCCTCGATCATCTGCCGGACGCCCGCCCCGTCCTGCATCACGATCAGCGTCTCCCCGCGCAGGTCGTCGAGGGTGACCGTGCGACCCGCGAACGCGTGGCCCGGTGGGCACGCGAGGATGACGGTGTCGCGGAAGAAGGGCTCGTACTCGACGCCGCGGTGGCGCGGCGCCGCCCCGACGACGCCGAGCTCGAGCGTCCGCTCGGCGACCCGCTCGACGACGGTCTGAGTGTCGAAGACGCTCAGGGCGACGTGCAGCTGCGGGTGAACCTCGGCGAATTGGCAGAGGAGCTGCGAGAGGACGACCCCGCCGGGCCCGGTTGACGCGCCGATCTCGAAGGTGCCGGCGAGCGCGCCGGTCGCCTCCTCGGCAAGCTCGCTCGTGATCTCCTCCTCGAGCGCGAGCAGGCGCTGGGCGCCCCGGTAGAGCCGCAGGCCCGCCTCGGTGGGCTCGACGCGCCGCCCGGAGCGGTCGAGGAGCTGGGTGCCGAGCCGCTTCTCGAGCGCGCGCACCTGCAGCGAGACCGCCGGCTGCGTCACCCCCAGCCGCTCGGCGGCGAGGGAGAAGGACTTGCGCTCGACGACCTCGCAGAATGCCCGCAGCTGGCGCGTGTCCATAAGGGAAGCTTATAGCTTCGCCGAGGCGTCGAGCTCAGCCCTGCCGGAACTCGAGCCGGTTGCCGAAGGGATCGGCGGCGAAGCAGCGGCTGGAGCCGGTGATCGAGTTGTCGTCGTGCGTCTCGATGCCGACGCCCTGCAGGCGGGCGCGCAGCCCGTCGAGGTCGGCGGTCACGAAGCCCGGGTGTGCCTTGCGCGCGGGCGCGAACGGATCCTCGACGCCGACGTGGAGCTCCTGCGCGCCCGCCCGGAACCAGCAGCCGCCGCGGGCCCGGAGCGGCTCCGGCTTGAGCAGCTCCTCCAGGCCCAGCAGGCCCCCGTAGAAGGCACGCGCTGCGCCCTCGCAGCCGGCTGGCGCGGCAACCTGGACATGGTCGATCCCCGTGATCGTCACCCGGGACTGTCTACCATCGATCGCGTGACATCCGCGCCGCCTCGGCTGGAGGACACGCTGGTCAGCGGTTATGCACGGCTCGCGTCTGACGCACCGCACCGGAACATCGATCTGGAGCTGCGCGTCCTCGACATCGTGTTCGCAGGCCTCTTCGGGGTCCTGCTCGCACCGCTCGCGTTCGTGATCGCCCTGGTCGTCAGAGTGACGAGCGGACGCCCGATCCTCTACTGCGGCGAGCGGGTCGGACGCCGCGGCCGCATCTTCCGGATGTTGAAGTTCCGGACACTGAGGCCGGGGGCGGAGGAGCGCATCGGCCAGTACCTCGGAGCGGACCTCGTCCGCCGGACGGACGCCGAGCTCACGCGGATCGGCCGCTTCCTGAAGGCGTCGCAGCTCGACGAGATCCCGCAGCTCTGGAACGTCCTGCGCGGCGACATGTCCTTCGTCGGCCCGCGTCCGATCCGCCCGCGGTTCTTCGCCCAGCTCGCGCACGACCTGCCCGCCTACTGGCAGCGCCTCGTCGTCCGCCCAGGCCTCACCGGCTTCGCGCAGGTGCGGCGCGGCTACGAGACGTCGATGGCCGAGAAGCTCTCGCACGACCTCGAATGGATCGCCGACCGCTCCGCGCGTCTCTACCTGCGCACGCTCGTCGTCACGGGCGCGCGCGTGCTCCGGCAGTCGGTCTCCGCACTCGTGCGACGCCCGTAGATTAGTACGGCCGGCCCTCAACAACGAGTGGCGGCGCGTCCGGGTAGAGCCCGGCCAGCGCCGAGGCGATCTGCGTAAAGTCGCCCTCGTTCTCTGTTGCCACGTCGTGGCCGGCGGCCCAGCAGGTCGCCGCGATCTGGATGTCGAGAAGCCAGGCGCGGCGTCGCGCAGCCTTGGAGCGCTTGTCCTTCGGATTGGCGGGAGGCATCGAGCGTGCCAGCAGTCGGCCAGCGACAAGGGCGGCCAGTCCGTCCATCGGCAGCACGCGACAGATCGTCTCCCGCACGACGTCCTCGCGAAACTGGTCGAGGAGAGCGGCAAACTCCGGTCTTCGCTCTGCCGCTGACTCGTAGCCGTGCGC
>JALYLO010000414.1 GCA_030774175.1 Actinomycetota bacterium | reverse complement strand
AGGAGGAGGAGTACTACCAACCTCCTGCGAGGTTCATCGGACAGGCAAACGCGGCCGACCCGGATATCTTCGAACGCTTCAGCGAGGAGCACTTCCCCGACTGCTTCAAGGAGTACGCGGATCTGCTTACGTGGGATACCTACTGGCACACGACGTTGGACACCAGCAACGCGCCGTTCTGGAACTGGTTCGTCGGCGGCCGACTGAACGCCTCTTACAACTGCGTCGACCGCCACCTGGCGACGAGCCGGAACAAGGCGGCGATCATCTGGGTGCCGGAGCCGGAGGAGGAGGAGACCAAAGCGATCACGTACGAGGAGCTCTACCGCCGGGTGAACGAGTTCGCCGCGCTACTCCGCGACTTCTGCGGCGTGAAGGTCGGAGACCGCGTGACCTTCCACCTGCCGATGGTGCCCGAACTGCCCGTCTCGATGCTCGCCTGCGCCCGACTCGGGGTGATCCATTCTGAGGTGTTCGGCGGGTTCAGCGGCACGGCCTGCGGAGGCCGGACTGCCGACTCGGAAAGTCGCATCCTGGTGACGATGGACGGCTACTACCGCAACGGCGAACTGGTCGACCACAAGGCGAAGGCCGACGAAGCGGTGGCGGTGGCGCGCGAAGGAGGCGTCGAGGTCGACAAGGTACTGGTCTGGCGGCGGCACCCGGGCCAGTACGCGTCAGAAAGCCCGATGGTCGACGGCCGCGACTTCTTCGTCGACGAGCTGTTGAACGACTACCGCGGGACGCTGGTCGAGCCGGTCTCCATGCCCGCCGAGGCGCCGCTGTTCCTCATGTACACGAGCGGCACGACCGCCCAGCCGAAGGGCTGTCAGCACAGCACCGGCGGCTATCTGGCCTATGTCGCGGGCACGTCGAAGTACTACCAGGACATCCACCCGGAGGACACGTACTGGTGCCTCGCCGACATCGGCTGGATCACGGGCCACTCCTACATCGTCTACGGTCCGCTGGCGCTCGGGACGACGAGCGTCATCTACGAGGGCGTGCCCACGTATCCGGATCCCGGTCGTCCCTGGCGGATCGCGGAGCGGCTCGGAGTGAACATCTTCCACACCGCGCCAACGACGATCCGGATGCTGCGCAAGCTCGGGCCGGACGAGCCGGCAAAGTACAACTACCGCTTCAAGCACATGACGACCGTCGGTGAGCCGATCGAGCCGGAGGTCTGGCGCTGGTACCACGACAGTGTCGGCAAGGGCGAGGCGGCCGTCGTCGACACCTGGTGGCAGACCGAGAACGGCGGCTTCCTGGGCAGCACCCTGCCCGCACTCCAGCCGATGAAGCCCGGTAGCTGCGGCCCGGGCGTCCTCGGCATCTACCCGGTGATCAACGACGAAGACGGCAACGCGGTCGAGGCGGGAAGCGGTCGGGCCGGCAACATCTGCATCCGCAACCCCTGGCCCGGGATCTTCCAGACGATCTGGGGCGCGCCCGAGCGGTTCGTCCAGATCTACTACGAGAAGTACTGCGCGAACAAGGAGAGCAAGGACTGGCGCGATTGGCCGTACTTTGCGGGCGACGGGGCCATGCAGGCGGTCGACGGCTACTTCCGGATCCTCGGCCGGGTCGACGACGTGATCAACGTCGCCGGGCACCGGCTCGGCACCAAAGAGCTCGAGTCGGCAACCATCACCGTCGAGGAGATCGCCGAGGCCGCAGCCGTCCCCGTGATCGACGACATCCGCGGCCTGGCGGTCGAGATGTACGTCTCGCTCAAGCCCGGCTTCAGCGCGAGCAGCGAGATCGAGCAGAAGGTGAGTAAGGCAATCGAGACCCAGATCGGGAAGATCGCGCGCCCGAAGAACGTCTGGATCGTTCCGGACATGCCGAAGACGCGGTCCGGAAAGATCATGCGCAGGGTCATCGCCTCGATCTCGAACTTCGCCGATGTCGGAGACACGACCACACTGGCGAACCCCGAGATCGTCGAGGACATCCGCCAGCACGTCCAGGGCGAAAAGGTGGCCCGCGGCGAGACTCCTCGCGAGCTCTCACCGCAGGAACTCGAGGAGATCCAGGCGTTCGGCCGCGCCGAGTAAGCCTGCCGAGACGTTCACGCGCGCCCGGCGTCCCTCCGTCGTGAGGGGCGCCGGGCTTCCTAGGGCAGCAGACCGGCCCCAACGGCGAAGTCGCGCAGCGCGACGGCGGTGCTCGCACAGCGGCAGAAGCCATCCTGAGGGTGCCGGCCCGTACCGCTGTGGACGGCCGCGACCGACTCGCAGTTGTCGTGGTTCGCGATGTTGCCGCGATGGACGCTCGCTGCGGGGCCGAGCGCATCCCTGAGGACGAACCGGACTTCCCCTGCTGGAGGAGTACGCGGCTGGAGGCGAGAGCGGGTTCACCGGAGCCGGCTACCCCAAGGCGGTGCCGACAGCGCTTGCCGCTCGGATGGCTCAGGCGAGGGCGAGCGGCGATCCCTTTACCGTCAGCGTGTGGACTGGCGCGTCGACCGCGCCCGAGCTCGACGGGGCGCTCGCGGCGGCAGACGGAATCGAGCTGAGGCTGCCGTACCAGTCCGATCCGGTCCCGCGGGAGAAGATCAACTCCGGCCAGATGGAGTACGTCGACGTCCACCTCACCCATGTGGCCCAGATGGTCTGGGAGGGCTTCTTGGGTCCCCTGGACGTGGCCTTAGCGCTCGTACTGGTTCGCGTCGATGAAGAAGGGGCACCCGTCGACCTCGCCGAGCAGGAGGTCGTTCGGCCCGATCACGAGCTCGCCGTCGAGGAAGCACATCGGGGAGCTGCCGTCGCAGCAGCCCCCCGACTGGAAGAACATCAGCGGACCATGTTCGGCTCGCAGATGCCTGATCTCCGCGACCGCGGACTCGGTCGCGACGACCCTGGGAGTCGGATCCGCTTGCATCGGTCTAGAAGAACCCGAGCGCCTTCGGGTCATAGGAGACGAGCTGGCACTTCGTCTGCGTGTAGTGGTCGAGCATCATCTTGTGGTTCTCGCGGCCAACCCCGGAGGCCTTGTAGCCGCCGAAGCTCGCGCCGGCCGGGTAGAGGTGGTAGCAGTTCGTCCACACGCGCCCGGCTTTGATGCCCCGGCCCATGCGGAACGCCTTGCTCGTGTCGCGCGTCCAGACGCCGGCACCGAGCCCGTACATCGTGTCGTTGGCGATCTCGAGCGCCTCGGCCTCGTTCCGGAAGGTCGTCACGGAGAGCACGGGGCCAAAGATCTCCTCCTGGAAGATCCGCATGTCGTTCGTGCCCTTGAAGACGGTCGGCTGGAAGTAGTAGCCGTTGTCCAGCTCGCCGCCGAGGTGGGTGCGCTCGCCGCCGATCAGCAGCTCGGCGCCCTCCTGCTTGCCGATCTCGACGTAACTCGCGATCTTCTCGAGCTGCGCCTTCGAGACCTGCGGCCCGAGCTGCGTCTCGCGGTCGAGCGGGTGACCCTGGCGGATCGCGGCGATCCGCTCGAGCGCCCGGCCCATGAACTCGTCGTAGATCGACTCCTCGATCAGCGCGCGCGACGGGCAGGTGCAGACCTCGCCCTTGTTGAACGCGTAGAGGACGAGCCCCTCGATCGCCTTGTCGAGGAAGTCGTCATCCTCGGCCATCACGTCGGCGAAGAAGATGTTCGGCGACTTGCCGCCCAGCTCGGTCGTCGAGGGGATGATGTTCTGCGCGGCGTACTGCATGATCAGCCGCCCGGTCGTCGTCTCGCCGGTGAAGGCGATCTTGGCGATCCGCTTGCTGGTGGCGAGCGACCTGCCGATCTCCGCACCCGGGCCGTTGACGACGTTGATCGTGCCCTCGGGGAGGATGTCCTCGAGCAGCTCCATCAGCTTGAGGATCGACCACGGGGTCGGGCTCGCCGGTTTCAGCACGACGGTGTTGCCGGCCGCGAGGGCCGGGGCAAGCTTCCAGGCCGCCATCAGCAGCGGGAAGTTGAACGGGATGATCTGCCCGACGACGCCGAGCGGCTCGCGGAAGTGGTACGCGATCGTGTTCTTATCGATCTCGGAGATCGATCCCTCCTCGCCGCGGATCACCGAGGCGAAGTAGCGGAAGTGGTCGGCCGCGAGCGGGATGTCCGCCGCGAGCGTCTCGCGCACGGGCTTGCCGTTCTCCCAGCTCTCCGCGACGGCCAGCAGCTCGATGTTCTCCTCGATCGCGTCCGCGACCTTGTTCAGGACCCGCGAGCGCTCGGCCGCCGAGGCCTCGCCCCAGGCGTCCTTCGCGGCGTGCGCGGCATCGAGTGCGAGCTCGACGTCCTCGGCTGTCGAGCGCGGCACCTCCGTGAACGGCTCGCCCGTCGCGGGCGTCAGGTTCGTGGAGTACTGACCCTCGACCGGCCCGACCCAGTGGCCGCCGATGAAGTTCTCGTAGCGCGCCTTCAGCTCGACAGGACTGTCGATCTCTCCCGGAGCAGCGAAGGACGCCACCCTCTCGATCGTTGCCATGACTCTCTCCTTTCGTCAGGTGGTGCCGGCCGCGAATGCGGTGGCCTGGCAACGATCGCCGCGCTCCCGGCCCGGCACATCCGGGTTGGGCGCCGATCACCGTGTGGTAAACCCGCACCTGTCGCGCCCCGCGGCGACGAGAAGCCCACCCGGGGTTGAAGCCCTGATTCTTTGCGGCGCGACCGAGACTGGCCGCTCGACCGACAACCGGACTCGAACCGCGCATTCCGGCTCAAAGAGGATCCCCTCCGGGACGAGGTAGACGCCGAGCAGCGACACGGCCTCGGACTGCAGGGGGGTTGACTCGCTCGAGGTGTCGGCGGTTGAGGATGAGGAGCCAGTCGAGGCACTCGGAGCGGACGGTGCGGCCCCTCAGCCGAGTTTGCGAACCCTCCGCGGGCCGCCGCATGAGTTTGCGAACCCAACGCCCGCGGTGATCACTCGCCGCGGAGCGGTGGAATTCGATCCGAGAGTTCGGGGACACAACTCGACGTGGGCCTACGCCGACT
>JALYLO010000413.1 GCA_030774175.1 Actinomycetota bacterium | reverse complement strand
AGGCGGAGATCGAGCGGATCGGCGTGCTGCGCAACCCGGTGATCTCGTGGCAGGAGGGGCACGGCGCGCCGCCACCACCCCGCGTGCGGCCGTGGGGCGAGGACGTCTAGTCCGGATGGCCTGGCCGCAGGACGACGCGAAGCTCGAGCGCGTCCGCGCGCTGCTTGCCGAGCAGGAGCTCGACGCGCTCGTCGTCCGCGCGCCCGACAACGTCCTCTACCTGACGAACTTCTGGGGAATGAAGGGCTACGCCGCCTGAGTCTTCCCGCGCGAGGGCGAGCCGGTGCTGATCTGCCTCGAAGCCTCGGCCGACGACGCCGATCGCACGGCGTGGACGAGCCACGTCCGCTTCGTCCGCGGCTACGACGAGACCGACCCGCGGCCGGTGCCCGCGCGAACGCTCGACGCGGCGCTCGCGGCGGCTCGGGACTACGGCCGCATCGGCCTCGAGCTCTCCCTCGGCACGCAGGCCTCCGACCGCATGGTCGGCGAGCCGACGACGTTCACGCGCGCTTGGTTCGACTCATGGCCCGAAGCGGTCGACGCCGCGCCGCTGCTCGCGCAGGCGCGCGCGCTCAAGACAACGCAAGAAGTCGAGCGGATGCAGCTGGCGAACGACATCGCCGCCGCCGGAATGGAGTACGTACGCGAGCATCTGCGGCCCGGGCTCAAGGAGAGCGAGGCGGCGGCGCTGTGGCTCGCCTTCGTGCACGGCGAGGGAACGGGCTGGCAGGGCCGGGTCGAACTCGCGCTCGGCTTCTCGCTCGTCTGGTCGGGTGAGGGCATCCGCACGTTCACGGCGACCGGCGACCGTCCCGTGCAGGCCGACCAACCCACGCTCTTCGAGATCTGGGTCTGCGCGGACGGTTACTGGTGCGACCACACGAAGCTGCTCTGCCCGGGCGAGCTGCGGGCCGACTACCGCGAGCTCGAGCAGCAACTGCTCGAGGTCTACAACCGCGCGATCGACCATTGCCGGCCCGGCGCCGGCCTGCCGGAGCTCGACCGGCTGATGCGTGACGGCATCGCCGCAATGGGCTACCCAGGCCAGCCGACCCATCCGGTCGCGCACGGCGTCGGCGCGCGGGCGCACGAGCCGCCGTATGCGCACCAGGCGGGCGGCGGTGTGGTCGTCGAGGGAATGGTGCTGGCGATCGAGCCGGGCTGCTACTGGGAGGAAGGCGGAGGGCTCAGGGTCGAGGACAACTTCCTGATCACAGCCGCCGGAGCGAGGAAGCTCTCGGCTTTCGCAGACGGGGTGGTAACGCAGTGAAGGACGAGCGCATCTGGACCGGCGCTTTGAACGATGCGTACAGGATCGGCGGGCACGTCGGCCTCTATGACACGACGCTGCGCGACGGTGAGCAGACGGTCGGCGTTGTGCTCGACCCGGATCAGAAGCTCGAGATCGCAGGACTGCTCGACGACCTCGGCGTCGACCGGATCGAAGCGGGCTTCCCGCGCGTCTCGGACGACGACTGGCGGGCCGTCGAGCGGATTGCCGCCGCCGGCCTGCGCGCCGAGATCTGGGGGTTCTCGCGCGCGGTGCCTGCAGATCTCGAGGCGCTCGTCGAGCTCGGCGTGCGCTACTCGGTGATCGAGTCGCCGATCTCCGACCTGAAGCTGGAGGCGATCGGGGTCTCGCGCGAGAAGATGCTCGACCGGATCACGAGCGCGATGCGCTTCGCCGCCGAGCACGGCATTCACGCCGCGTTCTTCGGGGTGGACTCGTCGCGCGCCGAGACCGGGTTCTACAAGCGGGTGTACTCGGAGGCGGTCGAGGCCGGCGCGAAGGAGGTCGTGGTCGTCGACACGCTCGGGATCGCCTCGCCCGAGGCCGTCGCGCAGCTGGTCGGCATGACGGTCGAGCTCGTCGACGTGCCCGTGCACTTCCACGGCCACAACGACTTCGGCGTTGCCACCGCAGCCGCCGTCGCAGCGGTGCGCGCGGGCGCGTCGTACGTGCACGGGACGATCAACGGGATGGGCGAGCGCGCCGGCAACGCGAACCTCGGCGAGGTCGCGCTGGCGCTGCGCGCGCTCT
>JALYLO010000412.1 GCA_030774175.1 Actinomycetota bacterium | reverse complement strand
GCGACCGCGCCGGCCCGTGTCGCGCGTGTCGCGCTCGTCGGCTCGATGCCGCCTGCCGACGGTATCGCCGCGCTGCCCCGCGATGTGCGACGCGTGATGCGGGTCGCGCGCGTCGCTCCTCGCCTCGCCTCCCGCGGTCTCGAGGCATGGGGGAGGCGCCCCCCGCCGCCGACCGGCGATCCGTCCACCGACGAGGCCTACGCCCGCGGGCGCGCCGAGTCGTTCGGAGCCGGCGGCCTCTGGCTCGCACGCGAGCTCGCGTATCTCGGACGGCCGTGGGGGTTCGAGCTCGACGAGGTGCGCGCGCCGGTGACGCTCTGGTGGGGCGAGCGCGACCGCGTCTGCCCGCCCTCGATCGGCGAGGAGTACGCGCGCCGCCTACCGCACGCGACGCTGCGCCTGGTCGACGACACGCACCAGCTCCTCTTCAGCCGCTGGCGCGAGATCCTCGCCGACGTCGCCGGTGGTGCTGGTGGTGCTGGTGCTGGTGCTGGTGTCTGACACCTGGTACGTCAGCCACCGCTCGCCCCGCACTCTCACAAGGTGTCTGACACCTGTTGCGAAGCTCGGTGCGTCTTCGCACTCCCGCAAGAGTGTCTGACACCTATCGCGCTGCGCAGCGATTTCGTGGCTCGGGACGGTGTCAGACACCGGCTGCGGCGAGGCACGGGTGGCCGGCGGGGCGAAAGGTGTCTGACACTTTTCGTACTGCGCGGCGGATTCGTGGCTCGGGACGGTGTCAGACACCAACGTGGCGTCGGATCACGGCCGGTGCGGCGGCCGCAGGGCCGCGAACTCGTCCGTCACCTCCAGCCGGTTCGACGCGAAGCGGAAGAGGGCCGCCGGGCGGCCGCCGCTGCGGCCAGACGGTCGGCGTCTGTCGACGCGCTCGAGCACACGGCGGCGGACGAGCACGCGTTGCAGGTTGGTCGCCGAGACGTCGTGGCCGAGCGCGGCGACGTAGACCTCCCGCAGCTCGGAGATGGTGAAGACTGACGGCGCGAGTGCAAATCCGACGTTCGTGTACGACAGCTTTGCGCGCAGGCGCGCCTGCGCGGCAGCGACCAGTTCGGGGTGCTCGGCCGGCTCCGTCACCTCATGCCAGGGGCCGGCAAGCCCGTTGTCGGCGGGAACCAGCCCGAGGTAGGCCGTCGCGACCTCGCCGTGCGAGAGCACCCGCGTCTCGAGCTGCTCGACGTGGGCGAGCGCCGGGACGTCGACCGCGCGCGAAAGCGCCGCTGCGAGCTGCTCGCCCGGGCGCAGTCCGGCGCTTCCGACCAGCGCCTCGAGGTGCCCGTCGCGCACGCGCAGGACGACACCGACCACGGTGTGGGACGTAGAATCGGCCACGGTTTTCGTCCCACAGTCTAAAACCTCGGAGAGTGACGTGAAGAAGCTGATCCCCACCGCCTCAATTGCCCTGCTCGCCGTCGCGCTGATGCTCGTCGCGAGCGGGTGCGGCTCGAAGAAGAAGGCCGCCGCCGCCACCACCGCCACCGGCGCAGCGCCGACCACGACCGTCGCGAGCGGGCGCTACAAGGTGGGGCTCGTCACCGACCTCGGTGGGCTCAACGACCGCGGCTTCAACCACCTCGCCTACGTCGGGCTGACAAAGGCGGCCGCTGACCTCGGTGTGCAGACACGCGTCGTGCAGTCCGCCTCGCCCGCTGACTACGTGCCCAATCTGAGCTCGCTCGCCACCAAGGGCTACGACCTGGTGATCGGCGTCGGGTTCACCGAGATCCAGGCGATGGCCACGGTGGCAAAGCAATTCCCGAAGACGCACTTCGCGATCGTCGACGTCGCCAACGCCGACGAGGGCAAAGCGAAGAATGTGGAAGGGCTGCTCTTCAAGGAGCAGGAGGTCGGCTACCTCGCCGGGTACGCCGCCGGCCTTGCGGCGAAGGCACGCGGCGGTCTCGCCGTCTCGACGGTCGGTGGGCAGAAGCAGCCGCCGGTCGATCGCTATATCGCGGGCTTCCAGGCCGGCGCGAAGGCTGCGTTCCCCACCGTGAAGACGCTGAACGCGTACTCGCAGGACTTTTCGAAGGAGGCGAAGTGCAAGGAGATCGCGCTGAACCAGATCGCGGCGGGATCCGTTGTCGTCTTCCAGGTCGCCGGCGGCTGCGGCCTCGGCGCACTCGACGCCGCCAAGGAGAAGGACGTCTGGGGTGTCGGGGTCGACGCCGACCAGGGGTTCCTCGGCCCGCACATCCTCACCTCGGCGCTGAAGGGCGTCGACGAGGCTGTCTACCTCTCGATCAAGGACGCGAAGGACGGCCACTTCAAGGGCGGTCAGGACGCGGTCTACGGCCTCCGGCAGAAGGGCGTCGGCCTGGGCAAGTTCTCGCCGAAGGCGCCGAAGGGAATCGAGGCGAAGACGAAGCAGCTCGAGCAGCAGATCGTCTCCGGGAAGATCGCGAACATCCCGACGACGGTGAAGTAGCGCGCTCGGCGCCCTACCCGCCGGCGACGGCAGCGACGACCGTCACCTCGGCGTCCCGCGCGAGCGGGGCGTCGAGGTCTTCGCGGGCGTCGCGACCGTCCACGTACACGTTGACGAGCCGGCGCAGGCCGCCTGCGCCGTCGAAGAGCAGGTCCGCGACCGGCAGTGCCGCCAGCGCTTCGGCGAGCGTCGGGGCGTCCGTCTCGAACTCGCGCCGGCCGCCGGCCTCGCGCGCGAGGATCGACGGCAGCCGCACGCGCGCCATCAGGCCGCTTCGACCTGTGCCGCTTCAACACTGAGCACGGGCGGCAGCTCGCGGGCGAGCTCGTGCCACGACTCGCGGTCGAGCGCCCACACCGAGCCGCTCTGCGTGCCGAACACCGGTCCGGCATCGTCGAACGACGAGGCCTCGCGGAGCACGACCGTCCACGCGGGCGCGGGCAGGCCGTCGGAGAAGAGTTGCCAGGACCCGCCGGCATCCGTCGTGCGGTACACGCCGAGCCGCCCGTCCGAGGTGACGCGGTTCTCGGCGCCCTCCTCGGGGATCACGTACGCGACGTCGGGATCGCCCGGGTCGAGCATGATCGGGAAGCCGAAGCTCGATGGGAGGCCGTTGCCGTCGAGGCGCTCCCACGAGTCTCCGAAGTCGTCGGAGCGGTAGACGCCGCAGTGGTTCTGCTGCCACAGCCGCTCGGGCCTCGCCGGGTGGAGCAGGAGCTTGTGCACGCACTGCCCGACCTCGGGGTAGGGCTCGGGCAGGAACTCGGCGGCGACGCTGCTGTTCACGGGCGTCCACGTCTCCCCGCCGTCCGCGGTCCGGAACGCGCCCGCGGCGGAGATCCCGGCCAGCATTCGCCGAGGGGAGTCGGGATCGACCTGCACCGAGTGGCAGCACATCCCGCCGGCGCCCGGCGTCCAGTGCTCGCGTGTCGGGTGGGAGACGAGCCCGTCGACCGTGGCCCAGGTCTTCCCGGAGTCCTCGGAGCGCAGCAGGAGGCCCGGCGCGGCGCCGAGGAAGACCGTGCTCGGCTCGGACGCGTGGCCCGGCTCGACGTGCCAGACCTCGCCCACCTCGTGGCCCTCGACCTCGAGCTTCTCGCTGCGCTCCCACGTCTTCCCGTCGTCGGTCGAGCGGTGGACGACGCCGCCGTAGACCCAGTTGTTCGAGGCGACGTAGAGCGAGCCGTCGCGGGGATCCCTGATCGCGTGAAAGATCGTCCAGCCGGTCAGCTCCGGACCGGAGAGCTCGCCGTCCCGGATGAAGAACAATCCCTTGCGCGTTCCAACGAGTACCTCGCGAGCCACGAGAAGGAAGGTACGTCATGGCGACACTCACCGACAAGCACCTGGAGCTGCTGAGAGACGAGAACTTTGCCGTCGTTGCGACGGTCGGCGAGGACGGAAGCCCGCAGACGAGCGTCGTGTGGATCGACACCGACGGCGAGAACGTCGTCTTCAACACGACGAACTCGCGCGCCAAGGGCCGCAACCTGCGCAAGAACCCACGCGTCAGCGTCAGCATCTGGGACAAGGACGACCCGTACCGCTACGTCGAGGTCGAGGGCACGGCCGAACTCGACGAGAACGGCGCGGGAGAGCACATCAACGACCTCTCGCTCAAGTACGAGGGCAAGGATTTCCACACGCCGACGAACCGCGTGATCGTGCGCGTGCGCCCGGAGCGGGTTTTCGACTACGGGGTCAGCGACCCGAGCCTCTAGCCTGCAGGCGTGAGCCCGCTCGTCGTCCTCTCGACTTTCCTGGCTTCGGCGGTCGAGTGGGTCGAGGCGTTGACGATCGTGCTGGCGGTCGGGCTCTTTCGCGGCTGGCGCCCGGCGCTCGCCGGAACGGCGCTCGCCGCCGTCGCGCTCGCGGCGATCGTGGTCGCGCTCGGCGCCGCCGTCGACTCGTTCCCGGTGGCCGACGCCCAGGTCGTGGTGGGCGTCTTCCTGCTGCTCTTCGGGCTGCGCTGGCTGCACAAGGCGATCCTGCGCGCCGCGGGCTTGCAGGCGCTGCACGACGAGGCCGAGGAGTTCGAGGCGACGCAGCGCAAGCTCTCCACGCGCGAGCACTGGGTGGCCGTCTCGACCGCGTTCAACGGCGTGCTGCTCGAGGGTGTCGAGGTGGTGCTGATCGTGATCGCGCTCGGCGGCGTCGGGCATCGCCTCGGCGCCGCCGCCGGCGCGGTCGCCGCACTCGCAGCGGTGCTCATCCTCGGCGTCGCGCTCCGCGCGCCGCTGACACGGGTCCCCGAGAACCTGATGAAGGCGAGCGTCGGGGTGATGCTCTCCGCGTTCGGGACGTTCTTCGTGGGTGAGGGCATCGGCGTCCGCTGGTGGCACTCCGACGTCAGCATCCTGCTCCTCGTCGCGCTCTACGCGACACTCTTCATCACCTTTTCGCAGCTCCTGCGGCGTCCGGTCGCCGTGCCGCCGGTGCCGGCGGCGCTGCGGGCGGTCGTCGCCGAGATCTGGGGGCTCGTCGTCGGCGCGGGCTCACTCGCGCTCGCTGCGATCGCGGCAGTCCTCGGTGCGGCGCTCCTCGCCGCCCGCGTCTCGGATGCTCGCGGCTGGGCGGCGCTCGTGCTCGTCGGGGGCATCGTGCT
>JALYLO010000411.1 GCA_030774175.1 Actinomycetota bacterium | reverse complement strand
CTTCCTGATCGTGTTCTTCTGGACGCCGCCGCACTTCTGGGCGCTCGCGCTGCTCATCCGCGACAGTTACGCGGCGGCCAAGGTGCCGATGCTGCCGGTCGTGCGGGGTGAGCGGGAGACGGTTCGTCAGATCGTCGTCTACACGCTCGTGCTGATCGCGATCACGCTGCTGCCCTTTGCCTGGGGAACCCTCGGCGTCGCCTACGCAGCGGCGGCGCTGGCGCTCGGCGGACTGTTCCTCGTGCTCACTTTGCGCCTGCGCCGCGAGCCGTCACCCCGGCGCGCGTCGTTCCTCTTCCACTACTCGCTGCTCTACCTCGCGCTGCTCTTCGTCGCGATGGCCGTGGACGTGCTGTGACGAACGACGAGCGCGAGCTGGCGCGAAAGAACAACGTGTTGGGCTGGTCGCTGTTCGCGCTTGCGCTCGTGCTCGGCCTCGGTACCGTCGCCGTCGCGTTGATCTTCAACGCGGTCTCGAGCTACTAGACCGGCTCCGGGCGGAGGAGTATCGTTCGCGGCGTCGGGCCCAGAGACCGGGGAGGAGTTTCATGCCGAGGTACCTGATCGAGCGCAAGTTCACGATCACCGAGAGCGAGATGCCGGCAGTTGGCCGTCGCTCGAAAGAGATCGTCGTCAATCAATTTCCGGACATCGTCTGGGAGCACAGCCACGTGCTGGTCGACGACGACGGCCTGGCGTCGACCTACTGCGTCTACGAGGCGCCGGACGAGGAGACGGTGCGGCAGCACGCCATCGCGCTCGGGAAACACGAGTACGCGATCCGCGAGATCGTCGGCGACGTGACGCCCGCCGACTTCCCGCTCGAGCACGAGGAGGCCGTCGGCTAGTCCTCGCCGCGGCCGGCGAGCCTGGCTGCGTCCGGCACGTGGAAGAGCGCCTGGAAGGCGACAGCGCGCTTGCGGTTGATGTCTCGTCGGCGCTCATCGCCCTCCGGCAGCAGCCCGGACGCCTCGTTGTAGAGGGCGACCGCCCGCTCCTTTGCCCAGCCGCGGCCAGCGTACTCGGCGGCCGCGAGAAGGTACGGGAGCGCCCGGTCGTTGTCCCCGGCCTCCCGCCAGTGGAAGGCGAGAGTCGCTGCGGACTCGCCGGTTTCCGTCGTCGCCTCCTCGAGGAAGCCGGCAACCGCCGCGTGCCGCTCACGGCGCCGGGCTCGCGGGACCGTCGAGTAGGCGACCTGGCGCAGCAGGCCGTGCTTGAAGGTGTACTGCTCGTCGCCCTGGATGCGCGAGACGGCTTCGCGGCGGATCAGGCCTCGCTCTTCGAGAGCGCCGAGCAGAACGCTCATGCCCGCACTTTGACGCCGGATCCGCTCGAGCACGCCGCGCCAGAAGATCTTGCCGACCACAGCGGCGTCGAGGAGGACCGACCGCTCGTCCGGCTCCAGCGCGTCGAGGCGGGCGGCCAGGATGCTGCGGATCGTCGTCGGCAGCGCGTCCTCGTCGCCGGCCGACCGCTCGGCGACGACGGCTGCGAGCTCTTCGATGAAGAGCGGGTTGCCTTCGGCGGCCTCCGCGAGCCGCTCGGCATAGGCGTCCTCGACCCGCCCGGCCAGGAGTTGCGCGGCAAGCTGTCTGGCCTCTCGATCGGCGAGCGGCTCGAGGGAGAGCGCGGTGGCAGAGACGAGACCGCCGCCCCACGCCGGCCGATTGGCGAACAGCTCAGGTCGCGCGAGAGTGACGAACAAGAGCGGCACGCCCTGCGTGCGTGCGCTCAGGACCTCGATCAGGTCGAGCAGGCTCGTGTCCGCCCAGTGGATGTCTTCGAACACGAGTACCGTCGGCTTGTCGCGCGCGATGCTCTCCACGAACTGACGTGCTGCGAAGAAGAGTCCCTCACGGTCGACGTCCCTCTCGGTTTGAAAGCCGAGCAGCAGCGCGAGGCTCTCCCTGAGCTCGGCGCCGCCTTCCGGAACCGCGAGAGCCAGCTTGTCGAGCACGACCTCGACCTCGTCGCTGTCGAAGATCCCGGCGACCTGCTTCACGTGTTGCGCGAACGCGCCGTACGCCGAGCTCTCGCCGTACGGGAGGGAGCGGCCGCGAAGCGGGCGGCCGCCTCGGGAAGCAACCAGGCGTGCGAACTCCTCGGCGAGCCGACTCTTGCCGATGCCCGCCGGCCCGATCACGGTCACGAGATGAGGCCGGCGCTCGTCACATACCTGCTCCCAGAGCCGCGCCAGCAGGTCGAGATCCCGTTCGCGGCCGACGAACGGCGCTTCGGACAGCGCCCGCGCGCCCACCGGTGCGGCCGCGCTCAGGGCCAGCCAGACCTCGATCGGCGCCGCCTTGCCCTTGGCGACGACGGGCGGGGCCGGTGCGTACGCGATGCTCGCGCGCGTCGCCGCTTGAGTCTCGCGCCCGACCAGTACGCCGTTCACCGGCGCGGCCGCCTGGAGGCGAGAGGCCGTGTTCACGACGTCGCCGACGACCATCGTTTCGCCCTGCTCCGGCCGTGCATCGAGGTCGACGATCGCCTCGCCTGTGTTCACGGCGAGGCGTACCTGCAAATCGAGCTCGCGGTCCTCCTCGTTCATCTCGCGCAGCGTGTCGCGGATCGCCAACGCCGTTCGCACCGCCCGCTCGGCGTCGTCACCGTGCGCGATCGGAGCACCGAAGATCCCGAGCACCGCATCGCCGACGAATTTCTCGATCCGGCCGCCGTGGTGCTCGATCTCGGCCCGAACGCGCTCGTAGTACGGAGTCAGGAAGGAGCGAACATCCTCGGGATCGAGCTGTTCCGACTTGGACGTGAATCCGACAATGTCGACGAACAACACGCTCACGACCCGGCGCTCCTCGCGATGATCGCCCGTGCTGAGCGCTGCCCCGCAGTTGAGGCAAAAGCGCGCGATGTCAGGGTTCTCTTGACTACAGGCGGCGCAGACCGACACGCTGACAGCCTATGAGATCGACCGACGGCATCTTCCTCGCGCGGCCCGAGCAGCCGGGGCATGGCATCCCCCTGGCCGTGAAGGATCTGTTCGACACCGCGGGGCTGACCACGACGTATGGCTCGGCGATCTTCGCCGACCACGTGCCGGCGGCGACCGCGGAGGCCGTGCGCAGGCTCGAGGCGGCCGGCTACACGAACGCCGGCAAGACGAACCTGCACGAGTTCGCCTACGGGGTGACGTCGATGAATCCGCACTTCGGGTGGGTACCGAATCCGGTAGCGCCCGGGCGGATCGCCGGCGGCTCGAGCGGCGGCTCCGCCGCGGCGCTCGCCGCGGGACTGTCCGACGCCGCGCTTGGCACCGACAGCGGTGGCTCGATCCGGATTCCCGCGGCGTTCTGCGGCATCGTCGGCTTCAAACCCTCGTTCGGACTCGTTCCGCTCGACGGCTGCTGGCCGCTCGCGCCGAGCTACGACCACGC
>JALYLO010000410.1 GCA_030774175.1 Actinomycetota bacterium | reverse complement strand
CTGGTGCACCGCTGCCATCGCCACAAGGAAAGAAACGTCACCGATCTGCTGCCCGAGCGCGACCGCGCCACCGTCCGCGCCCGGATCAGGGCGGCCTGGTCGCTGACCGATCCCGAGCTCGCCCGCCAGCGGCTCGAGCTGCTCGCCTCAGAGCTCGACCAGACGTGGCCCGACGCCGCCGGCTCGCTACGCGAAGGCATGCACGACACGCTGACGCTGATGCGGCTCGGGATCACCGGCACACTCGCCACGACGCTCTGCTCGACGAACCCCTGCGAGTCAATGATCGAGATCGTCCGCTACACGCAACGCAACGTCAAGCGCTGGCAGGACGGCGACATGCGCAAGCGCTGGACCGCCGCCGGCATGCTCCTCGCCGAGCAGCAGTTCCGACGGATCATCGGCTACCGCGACCTCGCCACGCTCGTCATCGCCATCGAGCGTCACGCCCTACTCGCCGCCCCGAACGACCAGCTCCCCCAGGAGGCCGCCGAACTCGTTACCGTCTGAACGTCAACCCGAGGATGGCCGTCGAAGTTCCACGACGATCCGGACATCCTCCCGGCGCCCCAAGCTTTGGCTAATCGGTCTCGTGGTCGCGCTCGCACCAGTCGGGGCACGTGCACTCGGCGAGCTCCCAGTGCGGCCGCCGGACGGTCGGCTGCTCGGAGGTCGAGTCGTGGGGGGTCGTTTCGTGTTCCTGGGTCATCTCCGCCATGTTCGCGCTCCTTTCGGATCCACAGTTTGGGGGAATGTACCTGCTTTGGGATCCAAGTCAAGGCCATTCGAGCGGTTGACAGGACATATTCTGCCACTCTAGGATCCGATACCTCGACATCGATCTCCAGGAGCTGCTGATGGACATCACGACTCGGATCCAAGAAGGGACTCAACAACTCGAGGCTCAGTGGGCGCAGGACGAGCGCTGGGCGGGCATCACGCGGACCTACACGGCCGAGGAGGTCGTCAAGCTGCGCGGCTCCGTCGTGCCCGAGTGCACGCTCGGCCGCATCGGGGCCGAGCGCCTCTGGCGGCTCCTGACCACTCGGGCGGCGACGAAAGGCGGCTACGTCAACGCGCTCGGTGCCATGACCGGGGGCCAGGCCGTCCAGATGGTGAAGGCGGGCCTCCAGGCGATCTACCTGTCGGGCTGGCAGGTCGCAGCCGACGCGAACCTTTCCGGCGCGACCTATCCCGATCAGAGCCTCTATCCCGCGAACTCGGTGCCGCAGGTCGTGCGGCGCCTGAACAATGCGCTGCTTCGCGCCGACCAGATCGACTGGTCCGAGGGCCACAACGGCATCGACTGGTTCGCGCCGATCGTGGCGGACGCGGAGGCCGGCTTCGGGGGCGCCCTCAATGCCTACGAGCTGATGCGAGGGATGATCGAAGCGGGCGCCGCCGGTGTGCACTTCGAGGACCAGCTCGCGGCCGAGAAGAAGTGCGGGCATCTCGGCGGCAAGGTGCTCGTGCCGACGGCGCAGTTCATCCGCACCCTGACAGCGGCACGGCTCGCGGCCGACGTCCTGAACGTGCCGACGGTGCTCGTCGCGCGCACCGATGCGCTCAGCGCGACGCTGCTGACGAGCGACGTCGACGAGCACGACGTCGCGTTCGTGACCGGCGAGCGCACGGCGGAGGGCTTCTTCCACGTCAAGAACGGTCTCGAGTCCGCGATCGCTCGTTCGCTCGCGTATGCCCCGTATGCGGACGTGCTCTGGTTCGAGACGTCGACGCCCGACCTCGGCGAGGCGCGCGAGTTCGCGCAGGCGATCCACGAGCAGCACCCGCGCAAGCTCCTCGCCTACAACTGCTCACCGTCGTTCAACTGGCGCAAGGCCCTCTCTGACGAGGAGATCGCCGGCTTCCAGCAGCAGCTCGGCGACTGGGGCTACGCGTTCCAGTTCATCACGCTGGCCGGGTTCCATTCGCTGAACGCGGGCATGTTCGAGCTCGCCCGCGGCTACCGGGATCACGGCATGAGCGCGTACGTCGATTTGCAGGAACGCGAGTTCGCGCTCGAGGACGAGGGCTACACCGCCACGAAGCACCAGCGGGAGGTGGGTGCGGGATACTTCGACCAGGTGATGCAGGCTGTGTCCAAGGACTCGTCCACGCTCGCGCTCCACGGCTCGACGGAGGAAGCGCAATTCGCATAGAGACAGACGTCCTCTCGGCGGAGGCGCTCGCGTTTGCCGAGCGCCTCCACCGAGAGCTGAACCCCGAGCGCGAGCGGCTGCTAGCGGCGCGGGCGGAGCGCAGGGGGCGGCGCCTGCAGTTCGTCCGGGCGCCGGAGAACTTCACGGTCGCCGCAGCGCCCGCAGACCTCCAGGACCGTCGCGTCGAGATCACCGGGCCGGTCGAGCGCAAGATGATGATCAACGCGCTCAACTCGGGCGCGAAGGTCTTCATGGCCGACTTCGAGGACGCGAACTCCCCAACATGGGACAACGTGCGCGCGGGCCAGCGCAACGTCCACGACGCGGTGCGACGCACGATCGAGCTCGAAACCGCCGACAAGAGCTACCGCCTGAACGACGAGACCGCGACGCTCGTGATCCGGGCGCGCGGCTGGCACATGGTCGAGCGCCACCACGAGGTGGACGGCGCGCCGATCAGCGCCTCGCTGTTCGACTTCGGCCTCGTCGTCTTCAACAACGCGCGCGAGCAGCTCGATCGCGGCACCGGGCCGTACTTCTATCTCCCGAAGCTCCAGTCGCACCTCGAAGCACGGCTCTGGGCGCAGGCGTTCTCGCTCGCGGAAGAGGCGCTCGGCTTGCCGCACGGCTCGATCAAGTGCACGGTCCTGATCGAGACGATCCTCGCGGCGTTCGAGATGGACGCGATCCTCTACGAGCTCCGCGACCACTCGTGCGCGCTGAACGCCGGCCGGTGGGACTACATCTTCAGCTGCATCAAGGAGACCGGGGCGGTGCTGCCCGATCGGTCGCAGGTGACGATGACCGTGCCGTTCATGCGCGCCTACGCGGAGCTGCTCGTGAAGACCTGCCACGACCGGGAGGCGCATGCGATCGGCGGCATGGCCGCCTTCATCCCCTCGCGCCGTGATCCCGAGGTGAACGCGGTCGCGATGGCGAAGGTGAAGGAGGACAAGGCGCGCGAGGCGGGCGACGGCTTCGACGGCACGTGGGTCGCGCACCCCGACCTCGTGTCCGTTGCGATGGCGGAGTTCGACGCGGTACTCGGCGACCGGCCGAACCAGGTCGACCGCAAGCGCGACGACGTCTCGACGACCGAGGAGCAGTTGATCGACTTCGAGATCCCCGGCTCGGAGATCACCGAGGCGGGTCTCCGGTTGAACGTCAGCGTCGGCGTGCGCTATGTCGATGCCTGGCTGCAGGGCGTCGGCGCCGCGGCAATCGACAATCTGATGGAGGACGCGGCGACGGCCGAGATCTCGCGTGCGCAGGTGTGGTCGTGGGTGCAGGCGGGCCGGTTCGACGAGGCCCGCGTTCGCGAGGAGATCGCCAGAGTGGAGGCGTCCGACGCGGCGAAGGAGGTCTTCGCGGAGGTCGCGCTGGCGACGCCGCTGCACGACTTCTTGACACTCTCCGCCTACGATCGGCTGCCGTGAGCCTCGAGAGCACGAAGGCCGATGACATCGCCGTCCTGATCGAAGAGGCGATCGTCTCCGGCGAGCTGGCGCCAGGCTCGGTGCTCCGCCAGGAAGAGCTGTCCGAGCGCTTCGGCGTCTCCCGGACGCCGGTGCGCGAGGCGCTGAGGCGCCTCTCCGCACTCGGCCTCGTCTCCTTCATCCCGAACCGCGGCGTCCGCGTTCGGACGATGTCGCGCGAGGACCTCTGGGAGGCATTCCTCGTGCGCGCCGAACTGGAGGCGCTCGTCACCGAGATCGCCGCCGGCAAGGTGACGCCCGCGCGGCTCACGGAGCTCGAGGAGTGCGAGAAGCGCTTCGCGCGCCTGACGAAGGAGCTCCGCTCCCGTGAGCCGGGCGGCGACCGTCGCTCGCTGATGACCAACTGGATGCGCGCGAACCATGCCTTCCACGACGTGATCTACGAGATCGCGGACGTGCCGTACATCGAGTCGGTCGCGAAATCCGCCCGCCGCACCTTCTCGGGGCCCGCCGTCTGGGCGCCGGTCGACGAGGAGCTGGACACGCTCTACGAGCGCAACCAGGCCGAGCACCGCGCGATCCGAAGCGCGCTCGCGGCGGGCTCGGTCAAGGGCGCCCGGGAGCTCGCGCACGAGCACGTCGTGCACTCATTCGAGCTCCTGCAGTCGATCCTGGCCCACGTCGCGGGCGAGTTCGCCCGCAGCTAGCAGCTACCTAGCGCGCGCCGGCGCCTCGCTCGAGCCGGCGGGCAACGAGCTCACCCGCCGCGCGCACGTGCTCGACCATCCGGCGACGCGCCTCGATCGGGTCGCGCGCCTCGATTGCCGCCAGGATGCCGCGGTGCTGCTCGATGTTCTCCTCGAGCAGGCGAGAGCTCCGACTGAGCTCGGCCCAGGTCAGGACGCGCGGGAACCGCTGGTGCAGGTGTGCGATCGTCGCCAGGAGCTGACTGTTGCCGGCCGCCTCCTGGATCACTTGGTGGAAGACGTTGTTCGCGCGCTCCCACTCGCTCTCGCTCGACCAGTGCCGCTCGGCCGCTCCGCGTCGGCGGCCGTCGATCAGCTCCTCGACCGAATGCCGAAACAGCCGCTCGGCATCGCGCAGCCGGTCGAGTTGCTCGTCGCCGATGTGCTCGACGGCGTGCTCTGCGGCGAAGCCCTCGAGCTCGGCGCGCACCGCGTAGGCCTCGCGCACCTCGCGCGCGCTCGGGCCGCGCACGACCGCGCCGCGGTTCGGCTCGACGAGCACGACACCGCTCGACTGCAGCTTCCGGAGCGCCTCTCGCACCGGCGTGCGGCTGACGCCGAACTCGGACGCAAGCGTCTCCTGCCGCAGGCGCGCGCCGGTGGGGATCTCGCCGCTGAGCACACGCGACTGGATCGCGGCCGCGAGGCGGTCGACGAGGCCGTGGCGGTCGGGTGCGATCGTCATGCGCTTCCTCGGAGACCGTCACGCACGAGGCGGACGGCGACGCCCGCGAGGAAGAGCGCGAAGACGATCCGCAGCGTGTGGCCGGGCAGCGCGAGGGCGAGCAGCGCGCCGAGCACGCCTCCGATCGCGCCGAGCGTCCCGAACGCGAGGGCGACCCGCACGTCGCCGATGCCCTTGCGATGCAGCACCCACGTCGCCACGATCGCCGTCGGCAGCACCACGAGCAGCGACGTCGCCTGCGCCGCGTGCTGGGAGACGCCGGCGACCAGGGTGAGGAACGGGACCATCATGATCCCGCCGCCGACACCGAGCAGCCCCGCGGCGCCGCCGGTGAAGAGCCCGAACGCGACGAGCGCTGCGTAGAGGGCGACGCCGTTCACCGGACGAGCAGCAGGATCGACACGGCTCCGAGGAAGAGCCCGAACACGATCTTCAGCCGCCGCTCCTCGACGCGGGCGAGCAGGCCTGCGCCGACCCGGGCGCCGACGATCGAGCCGATCCCGAGCGCGATCGCATAACCGACCCGCACCTTGCCGGCGGCCCCGTACGTGATCACGCTCGCGAGGCTGATCGGGATGATCGCCGCGAGCGAGAGCGCGTGCGCATCGCGCTGGCGAACGCCCGCCCAGATCACGAGCAGCGGGACCATGACGACGCCGCCGCCAACGCCGAGCAGGCCCGACAGCGTTCCGCCCGCGCCGCCGATCGCCACGAGCCGCCGGTCGAGGGTGCCCTCGCGGGAACGCACTCGCTCACTCATCGGCGTCGACTTTAGCAGCGTCTTGGATCCATTTGACGCGATCTTGGATACAACTTAGACTTCCCGCAGATCCAGGGAGGCCCAACCGACGTACCTGCCCTCGCAGTCACCGACAGGGGGAACCACGATGAGAGTCACGCGCGTGCGCGCAGCCATCGGAGCAGTGGTCGTGATCGCGCTCGCCGCGGGCGTCGGCGCGTCGGCCCGCACGAAGGCCCCGCCGCCATTGCAAAGCGGCGGCACCTTGACGATCGCGCTCGAGTCCGATCCGGACGCCCTCGACCCGACGCTGGCTCGGACCTTCGTCGGCCGGATGGTGTTCATGGACATGTGCGAGAAGCTCTACGACCTGAGCCCGCAGCTGCAGATCGTCCCGCAGCTCGCCGCGTCGCTTCCGACCTTCTCCGCCGACAAGAAGACCGTCACGATCAAGATCCGCAAGGGGATCAAGTTCAACGACGGCACGTTGCTCGACGCCGCCGCCGTGAAGCAGTCGCTCGACCGCGACAAGACGCTGAAGGGATCCGCTCGCGCGAGCGAGCTCGCGCCGGTGACGTCGATCGACACGTCCGGCGACTCGACGGTCATCCTGCACCTGAGCGACCGGTACTCGCCCCTCACGGCGCAGCTCGCGGACCGTTCGGGGATGATCATGTCTCCGAAGCAGCTCGACGCCCTCGGCGACAAGTTCGCGACGAACCCGGTCTGCGTCGGGCCGTTCCAGTTCAAGGAGCGCTCTGCCGGCGACCACATCACGCTGACGAAGTCGCCGTACTACTACGACCAGAAGGACGTCCACCTCGACACGATCGTGTGGAAGATCATCACCGACCCGGCCGCGCGCGCAGCCAACCTGCGCGCACATGACGTCGACGTTGCCGAGGGCCTCGCCTCGACGGATCTGCCGTCGATCGCCAAGGACAGCTCGCTGCATCTCTTCAAGTCGACGTCGATCGGCTATCAGGGCATCACGATCAACATCGGCAACTCGAAGGGGCTCGCGAAGCTGCCGTACGCGAACACCGGCACGGCGATCGCGAAGTCGCCTGATCTCCGCCAGGCGTTCGAGCTCGCGCTCGACCGCAAGGTGATCAACAAGGTCGTGTTCGGCGGGACGACCAATCCGGACTGCTTCCCGGTGGCACCAGGCACGCCGTGGTACGCCGCGACGAAGGGCATCCCGTGCAATCTCACCGCCAACGTGCAGGCGGCCAAGGCAGCGTTCCAGCGCTCGGGTGCAGCCGCCGGCGTGACCGTGCATCTGATGCTGGGCACGGACCCGGTTGCAGCACGCCTCGGGCAGGTGATCCAGTCGATGGAGAAGGCGATCGGCATCAACGTCGTCCTCGACCCGACGGAGTTCGTGACCTCCCTGAACCACGAGGACGCCGGACAGTTCGAGACGTTCGCAATCGGCTGGTCGGGCCGCATCGACGCCGACGGCAACACCTTCAACTTCCTGCACACGACGGGGTCGCAGAACGACAGCGGCTACTCGAACCCGGTGGCCGACCGCGCGCTCGCGAACGAGCGGAAGGCGGCGTCGTTGCAGGCGAGGCTCGTGTCGTTCCACGCCGCGCTCGCGCAGGCTGCGAAGGACCGGCCGATCATCTACCTGTACCACGCGGTCAACCGCGACGCCGAGTCGACGAAGGTGAGCGGCGTTCGGTTGTTCGGCGACGGCCTCGTCCGCGTGCAGTACGCGGGCTTCAAGAAGTAGCGGAACGAGATCGGCCGGTCATGGGCGGCTTCCTCCTGCGCAAGGTCGGAGCCGCCCTGATCGTCCTCGTCCTCGCGAGCATGCTCGTCTTCATCGGCGTGCGCGCGATCCCCGGCGATCCCGCGCTCGCGCTCGGCGGCGAGAACCGCGATCCGGCCGTGCTGACCGCGATCAGGCACAAGTACGGCCTCGACCAGCCGTTGCCGGTGCAGTACGCGAACTGGGCGAGCCTCGCCGTGCGGGGCGACCTCGGCCGAGACCAGCGCGAGCTCCCGGTCGCGCACACGATCGTGCAGCGACTCCCGATCACGCTCGAGCTCGCCGGCCTCGCGATCCTGCTCGGGGCGGTGATCGGGATTCTCGCGGGTGTGGTCGCGGCGGTGCGCCGCGGCAAGGCGGCGGACTACGCGGCGACCACCGTGGCGCTCGTGGGGCTGTCGGTCCCGCACTTCTGGCTCGGGATCGTGATGATCATCTACTTCGCGGTGCAACTGCACTGGCTGCCGGCGGGAGGCTACGTGCCGTTTTCGCACAGCCCCGTGCAGAACCTCGAGCACATGCTGATGCCGGCGATCGTCCTCGGCACCGGCCTCTCGGCAGTGATCATGCGCCAGATGCGGTCGTCGATGCTCGGCGCGCTCGGCGCCGACTACGTGCGGACGGCCCGCGCCAAGGGCCTGTCCGAGTGGTCTGTGGTCGGCAAGCACGCGTTGCGCAACAGCCTGATCACGGTCACGACGGTGATCGGCCTGCAGCTCGGCGCGCTGATCTCCGGCGCCGTGATCACCGAGCAGATCTTCGTCATCCCCGGCTTCGGCCGGCTGACGATCGACGCGGTCAACCAGCGCGACTACACCCTGCTCCAGGGCGTCGTGCTCGTGGCGGCGGCCGGTTACGTCGTCGTGAACCTGCTCGTCGACGTCGTCTATTCGCTCCTGAATCCACGCATTCGCGTTGCGGGGACGAGGGCGTGAGCTACGTCGACACCGCCGCGGTCGCGATCAATCCCCGGGCGCGCCGCCGGCGCCTGTTGCGCCGGCGGTTCCTTCGCCGGCCGCTGGCCGTCGTCGGGCTCGTCGTCGCGGCGGCGTTCATCGGCGCCGCGATCCTCGCGCCGGTGGTCGCGCCGTACTCGGCGTCGGCGACGGACTTCAACGCCACGCTGGCGCCGCCCTTCCGGCACGGCCACCTGCTCGGAACCGACGAGCTCGGGCGCGACCAGTTGTCGCGGATCATTTGGGGCTCGCGCGCGTCGATCCAGGCCGGTGTCCTCGCCACGGTGCTGGCGATGGTGATCGCGGTTCCGATCGGCATCGTTGCCGGCTACTACCGCGGCTGGATCGACCCCGTGATCGCCCGTCTCACCGACGTCCTGCTCGCTTTCCCGTTCCTCGTGCTCGCCGTCGGCCTCGCCGCGATCCTCGGGCCGTCGCTGACGAACGCCACACTCGCCCTCGGGATCGGCGCCGCGCCCGGGCTGATCCGCGTCGCCCGCGGAGAGGCGCTGGCGCTGCGAGAGGAGGACTACGTGCGTGCCGCGGTCGCAAATGGCGCGAGCGACCTCGGGATCCTCGCGCGCCACGTCATGCCGAACATGCTCTCGACACTGATCGTCCAGGCGACGGTGACGATCCCCGGCGCGATCATCGGCGAGGCGGTCCTCTCGTTCCTCGGGCTCGGCGTCCAGCCGCCGACGCCATCGTGGGGTGTGATGCTCTCGGACGCGCAGTCGTACGTCTCGCAGGCACCGCGCCTCGCCATCTTCCCGGGGATCGCGATCTTCCTCTGCTCGCTCTCGTTCAACCTTCTGGGCGACGGTCTCCGCGACGTGCTCGACCCGAGAACGACACGGTGAGCCTTCTCGACGTGCAGGACCTGTCGGTGCGCTTCGACACCGACGACGGCGCCGTCCATGCCGTCGACCGACTCGCGTTCTCGCTCGACGCGGGCGAGGTGCTCGGGATCGTCGGCGAGTCCGGTTGTGGCAAGAGTGTCAGCGCGATGTCGCTCCTGCAGCTCCTGCCCGAGACCGCGCGGGTCACCGGAACCGCCGAGTTCGACGGGGTCGACCTGATCGCGGCGCCCGTCTCGCGGGTGCGCCGCATCCGCGGCCGCGAGATCGCGTTCGTCTTCCAGGAGCCGATGACGTCGCTGAATCCGTCGTTTCGGGTCGGCAACCAGATCTCCGAGGTCCTGCGGCGGCATCTCGGTCTCGACCGGAACGCGGCGCGCAGACGGGCCGTCGAGCTCCTCGACCTCGTGCGTATCCCTGCTCCCGAGCGTCGCGTCGACGAGTACCCGCATCAGCTGTCGGGTGGCATGCGCCAGCGGGTGATGATCGCCATGGCGCTCGCCTGCGCCCCGAAGATCCTGATCGCGGACGAGCCGACGACGGCGCTCGACGTGACGATCCAGGCGGGGATCCTCGACCTGATGCGGGACATCCGGGAACGGCTCGGGACGGCGATCATCCTGATCACGCACAACCTGGGCGTCGTCGCGGACATCGCGGACCGGGTGATCGTCATGTACGCCGGCCGCAAGGTCGAAGAAGCGCCGGTGCAGGAGCTGTACGAGCACCCGCAGCATCCGTACACGATCGGCCTCCTCGGAGCCATCCCGCGCCCCGGAGGCGCCGACGAGCAGGGCCGTCTGCGCGAGATCCCCGGGCGCGTCCCGTCGCTCGCCGAGCTGCCTGCGGCGTGCGCGTTCGCGCCTCGGTGCCCGCGCGCCGACGACCGCACACGCTCCGAGCAGCCGCTCCTGCGCACGGTGCGAGAGGGGCATCTCGTCGCGTGCTTCCATCCCGGCGTGAACGGAGCGTCGACGTGAGCGAGCCAACACTCGAGGTCGTCGACCTCGTCAAGCACTTCCCCGCCGGGAACCGGCTGGTCGGGAGCGGGGGGACGGTGCATGCGGTCGACGGCGTCTCGTTCTCGGTCGCGCCCGGCGAGCTGCTCGGTCTCGTGGGCGAGTCGGGCAGCGGCAAGAGCACGGTCGCGAACTGCGTGATCCGCCTGCTCGAGCCGACGGAGGGGACGATCCGGCTGAAGGGCAAAGACATCACCCATCTACCGCGCCGGGCGCTCCGTCCGTTGCGGCGCGAGATGCACATGGTCTTCCAGGATCCGTATTCGTCGCTCAACCCGCGCATGACCTGCGGCCAGATCGTCGGTGAGCCGCTACGTGTGCAACGGGTCGCGCGCGGCGTCGAGCTCGACCGCAAGGTCGTCGGCCTCTTCGACCGGGTCGACCTCCGCCCGGAGCTCCGCTGGCGCTACCCGCACGAGCTCTCGGGCGG
>JALYLO010000409.1 GCA_030774175.1 Actinomycetota bacterium | reverse complement strand
GTCACCTCCTTCATGGGCTAGACGGTTTGGGCGAGAAAGCGAAGGAAGCCGTAAGCGAGCAGAAGCACGAGCACGGCAAGCAATGGGGCGACCGGCGCATGCATGGCGAGGTAGGCGCGGTCGGCGGCGCGCTCGAGATAGCGGTTCTGCTCAGCCCGCGCCTGCGCCGCCTGCTGGTGCAGGAACTCGAGGTAGGGGCTCTCCTTGGCCGCCAACAGCTCGCTGAAGCGTTCGAAGGTCGGCTCGCCCGCCTCCCTCGCGAGCCGGACGAGTGCCTCGCGCTCGCCAAGCGAGCGGTTCCTGCGGGCGAGCGAGAGGGCGCGTGTTAATTCCTCGCCGAGCGGTCCCGAGCAGTCACGCGCGGCGAGCTCGAGCGCCAGCCGCAGCGACTGGCCGGCGCCGAGGGCGAGCGCGAGCACGGAGATCGCTTCCGGCAGGTCGAGGAAGATCGCCTCCCGCCGCCGCTTGACCTCCGATCTGAGCACGAGGTCGGGCGCGAAGAATCCTGCCAGAGCGAGGAGAAGCAGGACCCCGGCCGACGGCAGGCGTCCGGTCGCAGCCGCGTATGGAAGGAGCGGCACGAGTGGCAAAGCGACCGCCACGAGCCCCTTCTCCACGAGGAACCGTCCGAGCGTCTTCCGGCCGCCCGCGTGGCGCAGGTCGCGCTCGTACGAGGCACGAAGGCGGGAGAGCCCGGCGGGGAGTTCGAGGTCGATCCCGTGCCCGTCGAGCCCGCTCGCGAGGGCACCATCTGCGCGGGCGAGGCGGATGGCGAGCCCCGGGCGCCGCGAGGCGTATGCGTAGGCGAGAAGGAGCCCGCCCACGACGAGACATGAGCTCGAGAGCAGGAGCACCGCGTTCACCGTGCCCCTCCCGTCCTGCGCGGCTCGGGTACGCGTCCGAGGCGGACCATGAGCAGGTAGCAGCCGAAGATCAGGAGCCCGCCGACTGCGCCCACGAGCGTCCCTCCAGGCGTGCGGTATGCGTCGAGATAGGCGGGCGAAGCGAGTCCGACGAGCAGGAGCAGCACGATCGGGCTGAGGGCAAGGATCGCGGCCTCGAGCTGCAAGCTCGATGCTCGCGAACGCGCCTTCTCGCGCGCCTCGAGGCGCTCGGAGAGAACGCCAGCGAGCTCGCGCAGCACGGGCGCGAGACCGCCCGCCGGGAGTTCGAGCAGGCTGGCGCGAAGGATGAGCGCGACCGTGTCGGCGATCCGCTCGCCCAGTTCCGTAAGCCCATCGATCGCCGAGGCAAGCCCGCCTACTCGAAGCCGTGCGTGGAAGCGGGCAAGGTCGCCCCGCAGCGCCGCCGGGCCGGTCTCGCCGACGAGCGCGACCGCGGCGGGGAAAGCGATTCCCGCCTCGAGCGCGTCCGCAAGCTGCGCGAGCGCCGCCGGCCAGCCCCGCTCCCGCTCGCGCAGGCGGTGCTCACGCCGCCGCCCCGCCCAGACAAGAGGCGCATAGGCGCCTCCGATCGCCCCCGCGAGGGCGAGCACGGGGACGTCGACGAGCGACCAGATGAGCAGCGCTGCGAGTGCCGCCGACGCGAGAACCACGAGCAGGAAGAGAGGCGGGCTGAGCGGCAGCTCGCTCGGGGGCACGAGAGCTCTGAGGCGCCCAGAGCCAAGTCGCACATCCGCACCACAGACGGCGCCCGCCCAGAGGAGGGCGACGCCCGCCGCGAAAACGAGTCCGAGAAGGAAGCCCGTCACCGCGACCCTCCCGAGACGAGGAACCCGCGCGCCTCGCTTACCGGATACGGGGCGGAGGTCGCCGTCGTGCGTGTCGGCAGAGCGCCGCTCGCGTCGATGGGACCGGTCGCGCTGAAGGAGATCCGCCAGACGACGATCGCCTCGAGCTGGTACCCAGTGGAGCCGCAGCTTCCGAGGACGTATGGGTTGCGGCCTTGGTCGCCGGGGAGGCAGCGAGTCTCGTACACATGGAGGACAGCGTCGGCGGGCGGGGGACCCGCGCGGTACGGCCGACCGGGACCTCCCGAGCGGTCGAACCCATCACCGAACCGCCACCCGACCCCGCTCGGCTCGGCCGTCACCGTAACCGTCTCGCCCGCGAGGGAGACCGTCAGCTCCTCGGCCCTGGGAGCAGGGTCGAGCCAGAACCAGGATGTCGCGCCGGTAAGACCTGTCACGCGAGGCGACGTCCGGATGCGGCCCGGTGAGAGGGTCAGCCGCTCGGCGACCGAGGCGGCGATCGCTACCGGATCGAGCCCAGGACCACCGGAAGCGCCGCCGGGGCCGACGAGCGTGTAGCAGGGGAGGACGGAACTCGGCGCGTAGATGCAGACTCGGCCCGGCCCGACCGGGTACCAGAAGCTTCCTGGCCCGAAAGGCTGCGCGTCGCGGGCGAGAGCGGAGTCC
>JALYLO010000408.1 GCA_030774175.1 Actinomycetota bacterium | reverse complement strand
TGATCACCGGCAGCGGCGCCTCCTACCTCCCGGGTGCATCGGCAACCGCGTACCCCGCCTCGAAGGCGGCGGTCGGACGCTACGCCGAGACGCTGAACAACGAGCTCGCCGGCCGCATTCCGGTGTTTGTGTTCTCACCCGGCCTGGTGAAGACCGCGATGACGTCGACGTTCGGAGACGACGCGCCGTGGACGCCGGCCGACCTCGCACCCGAGCTCGTCCGCAAGCTCGCGACCGGCCGCTACGACGCCCTAGCGGGCCGTTACCTGCACGCCGAGCACGACGACGTCGACGACCTGCTCGCCCGGATCGACGACGTGCGCGAGCACGACCTGAACGCGATCCGCGTGCAGCGGTAGCGACGAGGCTATTCGCGCGGCTCGATCCAGCCGCCGTTGCCCGACGAATCCGGGCCGCGAAAGCGGCTTGCGACGACGATGGACATACTGGCGCTCAGTATGCGTGCCGACAGGCTGCGGCTGTACCTGATCGTCGTGCTCGTGCTCGCGGCGGTGCTGAGCGTGGTCGGGAACAAATCGCATTCGCCGCTGCTTGGCTGGCTGAGCTTCGCCGTCTTCCTCGGCGCGCTCGCCCTCTACGTCACCTGGCGGCGCGCCGCGCTCCGGGAACGTCGTGGTAGAGTTTTCGACCGAGAGGCGAAAACTACCGATGAGGATCGCACTCGCCCAGATCAATAGCGTCGTCGGCGACGTCGACGGCAACGCGGCACGCGTCGTCGAGTGGCTCGGCGAGGCCCGCGCCGCAGGCGCCGACCTGGTGCTCTTCCCCGAGCTCGTGGTCACGGGCTACCCACCGGAGGACCTGCTCCTCCGTCCCGGCTTCGTCCGCGCCGCACGCCGTGCGGTCGAGGGGATCGCGAAAGCGGCCCACGGCATCACCGCCCTCGTCGGGGCGCCGCACCTCGACGCCGACCTCTACAACGCCTGCTACACGCTGGCCCACGGCGAGGTGCGCAACGTCTACCGCAAGCGCTACCTGCCGAACTACGGCGTCTTCGACGAAGACCGCTACTTCGCGCGCGGAGACGACCTCGTGCTCCTGCGCTTCGGCGACGTGCTCGTCGGGCCGACGATCTGCGAGGACATCTGGCAGCCCGGCCCGCCCGCGACCGACCTGGCGCTTGCGGGGGCGCAGCTCGTGGCGAACATCTCCGCCTCGCCGTTCCACGTCGGCAAGGACCGCGAGCGTGAGGAGATGCTGAAGGTGCGCGCGACGGACAACTCATGCTTCATCGCGCTCTGCAACGCGGTGGGCGGCCAGGACGAGCTGATCTTCGACGGCCACTCCCTCGTGCTCGACGACGAGGGCGGAGTGCTGGCACGCGCTGCAGGCTTCGAGGAGGAGCTGCTGGTCCTCGACATCGACCCGGTCGCCGCCGTCGGACGCCGGCTGCGCGACGTTCGCCGTCGCGCGCTCGCGCGCGACCGCATGCCCGTCGAGGTGACCGTGGTCGAGCTGGGCCCGCCACGTGAGCAGGCGGAGGCGGCGCACCCCGCGCCGGCCGGGCTGCTGGACGACCTGGAGCAGATGCGCCTCGCACTCGAGCTCGGGCTCCACGACTACGTGACGAAGAACGGGTTCGGCGACGTCGTGATCGGGATCTCGGGCGGAATCGACTCGGCGCTGACCGCGGCGCTCTGCGTGGAGGCGCTGGGCGCCGACCGCGTGCACGGAGTCTCGATGCCCTCGCGGTACTCGTCGGAAGGCACCCGCGGCGACGCGCAGCGGCTCGCCGAGTCTCTCGGCATCGACTTCCGGGAGATCGCGATCGAGCCGATGGTCGACGCATACACCGGCGCGCTGCGCGGGCACTTCACCGGGCGCGAGACCGATCTCACGGAGGAGAACCTGCAGGCGCGGATCCGCGGCACGCTGCTGATGGCGCTCTCGAACAAGTTTGGCTGGCTGGTGATCGCAACCGGCAACAAGTCGGAGCTCTCGGTCGGCTACTCGACCCTCTACGGCGACCTCGCCGGTGGCTTCGCGCTGATCAAAGACGTCTACAAGACCGACGTCTTCCGCCTCACCCGGTGGCTCAACGAGCGGGCGGCGCGCGAGCTGATCCCCGTTTCGATCATCGAGCGCGCGCCGAGCGCCGAGCTGCGCGCCGACCAGCTCGACGAGGACTCGCTGCCGCCGTACCCGTCGCTCGACAAGGTGCTCGAGGCCTACGTCGAGCTCGACCGCTCGCGCGAGGAGCTGGGCCAGGACGGCTTCGACCCCGACGTGGTCGACCGGGCCCTCGCGATGATCGACCGGGCGGAGTACAAGCGCCGCCAGGCCCCACCGGGGGTGAAGCTGCGGCCGAAGGCCTTCGGCCGCGACCGTCGCACGCCGATCACGAACCGCTGGCCCGGCTAGCCGCTGGTGTCTGACTGGTGTCTGACACCCGAGCCGAAGAGCCGGGATCGCGCCGAGCCACGAAAAGGTGTCAGACACCCTTTCGTACTGCATTTGCACTACGACCTGCCGCCTCAGGTGTCAGACACCAGCGAGGCGAGGGCGACGCCGAGGAGCGGCAGCGAGAGGGTCAGTGAGTAGCTGATCCAGCCGACGACGACGAGCCCAGGCCTCGTCAGCTGCTCGCGGCCCTCGCGGATCTCCTCCTGGAGCCGCGGCCCGAGCACGAAGTTGTGGACGTAGGAGACCCCGACGAGGCAGATCGCGAGGGCGACCTTCACCCAAAAGACGATCTGGAACGCCGGTCGCTGCTCCCAGTCGCGCGCGGCGAGCGCGATGCCGGTCAGCGCGGCGACGAGCAGCGAGCCGTAGCCGAGCGGCCGCCAGCGCAGGCCAAGCTCCTTCATCGCGCGGCCGCGCGCGTCGCCCTCGAGCGTGCGGATCGCGGGGACGCCGACGAAGATCAGCGCCGTCGACCCGCCGACCCAGACGGTTGCCGCGAGCAGGTGCACCGCAACGAGGACGCTCTCCATTCCCGCAGGCTAGACGGCACCGCCGCGGACGATCGCGACCACGCGCTCCAGGAAGTCGGACGGCGTCAGCCGCTCCGAGGTCGCCGCCAGCTCGGCGACGCTCCACCAGCGCATCGCCGACACGCCCTCCTCGCCGAGGTCGATCGTCGGGGCTGGCTCGTGTGCGTGCACCCGCACGAGGTAGACGGTGTTGCGCTGGTGAAGCAACCGGCGGTCCCACGGGAACGTCCGCTCGTGCTTCCACACAAGCGGCCCCAGCTCGAACTCGTGCAGGCCGAGCTCCTCGCGCAGCTCCCGCCGCAGCGCAGCTTCGTGGCTCTCGCCCGCCTCGATGCCGCCGCCCGGCGTGCCCCACCAGGTGTCGTGAGTCGCCGGGTTCTCGTAGCGGATGAGCAGAATGCGCTCGTCCGCGTCGATCACGAGTGCGCGCACCGCCTCGCGCTGCTCAGGCCCCAGCCACGTGCGCAGAGCGGTGAACCAGCGCAGACGCTCCGCGTAGGGCACCGCTGCGTTGGCCGGCGAGGTCGACGGCAGGACATAGAGCCCGGTCGAACCGAGCGTCCGCAATTGCGGGCCGAGCTCGGGGCGCTCGTCGAACGAGCCCCGGTAGGCCTCCTTGCCGACAAACGCGATCACGTGCGGCCGCAACTCACGCGCGAGACGCCGGAGCCGCGTCGGGTCGAAGTCGCCCCGCCGTAAGTCGCCCGAGCCGGGCGTCGTGCGATACGCCGCGTTCGTCGCCCCGAGACGGAGGTCGAGCAGCGAGAACTGCTCCCGCGGGTCGAGCAGGCGCGGCGTGAACCCGGCGTCGTGCAAGAGCCGCCAGAAGTCGTTGCGCGGGTTCGCGAAGTGCGCCGCAGCCGCAGCCGAGACGCGACCGGGGTTGATGCCGCAGAACACGCACCGGAGCCCGGGCGCAAGCACGTCGGGTACGGCGCTCGGTGTGGGATCAGGGCTGCTTGCGGCCACGCGGTTTACAGCGTGGCATGCGCTGCGTCCATGTGGCGGTGCAGACCCACGAGCTCGGGAGCGGCGGCGCGGGCCGCCGTCCGGCGGAGGCCTGCTTGGGCGGGCGGCGCGCCGTCCACGTGCGGCAGGCGCGCGTCACGCGGCTTCGTCTTCGAGCCCTCGGTGATCGAGCCGCTCCTCGAACAGCTCCCGCAGGCGCTCGCCCGCGCTCGTGCGCTCCCGCAGCTTCTGCCCCACCCGCACGATGCTCACGCGCCCCTCGGTCGCCCCGCCGTAGCACCGGGCATAGCACTCGGCCTCCGAGAGCGTCCTCAGCCTCATCGAACAGAACCCTAGGACCGGAGTCGGACGGCACCGTCCAACGAGCGGGCGAACGACGGTAGCGTTCGACCCATGGTGACCCGCGCCAAGATCTTCGACCCGCAGCTCTCGTGACCGCAACGGCGACCACGATCGAGGCGGTGCGCGCGCGTTTCTCGGCGCTGCGACGGCCGCTTGCGTTCTTCGACGGCCCCGGCGGCACGCAGGTTCCCGACTCGGTGATCGACGCCGTCTCGGGCTACCTACGACGCTCGAACGCGAACAACGGCGGTCGGTTCGAGACCTCGGCCGCGACCGGCGAGCTGACAGAACGCGCCCACGCCGCCGCCGCCGGGTTCCTGAACGCGAGCCCGGACGAGGTGTTCTTCGGAGCCAACATGACGACGCTCAACTTCGCGTTGTCGCGAGCTGCTTCGCGTGAGTGGCAGGCCGGGGACGAGATCGTCTGCACGAAGCTCGACCACGACGGGAACGTCTCGCCGTGGCTCGAGCTGGCGCGAGACAAGGGCCTGACCGTGCGCTTCGCCGAGGTGGATGACGTCTGCCGGCTCGATCTCGATCAGCTGCGCGCGCTGCTGACCGAGCGGACGCGCGTGGTCGCCTTCCCCTGGGCCTCGAATGCCGTCGGCACGCTCACGCCGGTCGCCGAGATCGCGGCGATCGCGCGCGCCGCGGGGGCCCTCGCATGGGTCGACGCTGTGCACTACGCCCCGCACGGGCCGATCGACGTGCAGGCTGCCGGCGCCGACGTCCTGCTCTGCTCGCCGTACAAGTTCTACGGGCCGCACCTCGGGCTCGGATTCGCGGCGCGGGAGCTGCTCGAGTCGTGGCGCCCGTACAAGGTGCGCCCGGCGCCCGATCTCCCCGCCGGCCGCCGCTACGAAACCGGAACGCCCGCGTTCGAGCTGCTCGCCGGCTTCACCGCTGCGGTTGCCTACCTGGACGAGATCGGCTGGAACTTCATCCGCGAGCACGAGAGCGCGCTCGGGCAGCAGTTCCTCGATGGGCTGCCAGAGGGCTGGCGCCTCTACGGCGAACCCACGCTCGAAGGCCGGGTGCCCACCTTCGCGATCCGGCACGCATCGCTCGATCCCGGCGCGGTCGCGGAGCGGCTCGGGCAGCGCGGCTTCGCCGTCTGGGCCGGCAACTACTACGCGGTCGAGATCATGAAGCGCCTCGGCCTCGACGACGGCGCCGTCCGGGTCGGGATCGTCCACTACAACACCGCCGACGAGGTCGCGCGGCTCCTCGGGGCACTCGGCGAGATCGCGCGCTAGGACACAGCCCGGCGCAGCTTTGCAGCGGCCGGGGCGCGTGAGACTTTCGGAATGTTGCACTACGTCGGTTGCGGATACGCCCCGCCGCCGGCGGCCGCCCAGGCGGAGCCCAGCGTGCGGCGGATCGGGTCGGGGTCGATGCCCCGCGTCTCCGCGATCGCCAGCGTCAGCAGGTGGAATCGCACGATGTCGACGACGGGGTGGCGCGTCTGGACGAGCATCGTCTCGCAGCCGAGCGCCTCGAGCGCAGCGACCGCGTCATGCGCCCGCTGCGCGGCGCGCCCCTCGCCCTCGAGCACAAAGGCGAGGACCGACTCGTCGACCGCCGCAAGGAACCCGTGCAGCAACTGCTCGGTCTCATAGGCCTCGGCGGCAACCCAGGCGCCCTCGCGCAGCTTCAGCACCGCCTCCTGCGCGGTCGGCCAATCGCGCCCCGCGCCCGCGACGATCACACGTTCCTGCGCGGCCGCGGAGACCTCCTCGCCGAGCGCTTCCTCGACCGCGGCCGGCAGCCACGCGACGTCCTCGCCGTGCAACGACGCGAGCGTCGCCACCGCACAGGTGTAGCTCGCGGTGTGGCACCACGAGCGCTCGAGCTCGGGCGTGCAGACGATCACTTCGTCCGCCACCTCGGCAAGCGGCGAGGATGCCGTCCCGGTCAGCAGCCAGACCTCGCCCTGGAAGGCGCGGGCGGCCTCGAGCGTCAGCTCCGTCTCGCCCTCGTGCGAGACACAGACGAGCAGGTCCGCGTCCGGCGGCGCGAGCACCGCCTCGAGCGCCTGAACGGCCGCCCCGCCCGTCTGCGCCGCGTGGAACGACGTCCCGCAGCCGGTGTGCACGATCCGGGCGCCCTCGGGGAGCCGCCGTCCGGTCGGCGCGGCGTGCAGCCAGGCCGGCTGGGCATAGACCACGCGGCGCGTCTCTCCGGGCACATCGCGTCTATACCATCGCGCCGTGGCCGGCGTTATCCCCTTCGTGCAGCGCGAGCACGTCCGCTTCCGCGACTGCGACGCGATGGGCCACGTGAACAACGCTGTCTACGACTACGAGGCGGGCGGGTCGGTCCTGCTCACCGAGAACCAGAGGAGGAGACTCGCCGGATGAACGTCTACGAGCGCACGACCCTGTCGAACGGCCTGCGCGTGCTGACAGCGCCACTCCCGCATGCGCAGTCGGTCGCCTGTTACATCATGATCGCGGCCGGGTCGCGCTACGAGAGCGCGTCGAACCGCGGCATCGCCCACTTCGCCGAGCACATGTTCTTCAAGGGCACCGAGAAGCGCCCGCGCTCACGCGACCTGACGACCATCGTCGACGGGATCGGCGGCGAGTTCAACGCGTTCACCTCCAAGGAGTACACGGGCTACTACATCCGCTGCGCCGGCGAGGAGCGCGACACCGCGCTCGACGTCCTGGTCGACATGCTCCGCCACTCGACGTTCGATCCCGAGGAGCTCGAGCGCGAAAAGGGCGTGATCCTCGAGGAGATGAACATGTACTTCGACACCCCGCGCGACTACGTGTCGTCCATCTACGAGGAGACCGTCTTCGGCGACAACCCGCTCGGCTGGGAGACGCTCGGCAAGCGTGACACCGTCAAGGCGGCGACGCGCGAGACGTTCATGGACTACCTCGGACACTGGTACACACCGGCGCGGATCGTCGTCGGCGTCGCCGGCATGATCGGCGACGACCTGATACCGCGCCTCGAGGAGCTGCTCGGCGACCTCGGCGGGAACGGAACCGGCTCGCCGGCGCCGGCCGAGGTCGAGCTCTCGAAGAAGCCGCTGGTCCGGGTGCACAGCAAGGACTCCGACCAGGCGCAGCTCTGCATCGGCGTTCCCGCGTACCCCATGGCGCACCCCGACCGCTACGCGCTGCAACTCCTCGCCACCGTCCTGGGCACCGGTATGTCGTCGCGACTCTTCCTCGAGGTGCGCGAACGGCGCGGCCTCGCCTACTACGTGTACGGGCTGAACAACGCGTACACGGACGCCGGCACCCTCTACGCGCAGGGCGGCGTCGACATCAACCGCGTCGACGAGGCGACCAGCGTGATCGTCGAGCAGTTCCGGAAGATGGCGGACGAGAGCGTGCCCGCGGACGAGCTCGAGAAGGCGCGCGCGCTCGCCAAGGGACGCTTCGTCCTCCAGACCGAGAGCCCGAACGGGCTCCTCCTCTTCGGCCTGCGGCGCGAGGTGCTCGAGGGGAAGGCGGCGGAGCCGGAGGAGCTGATCGCGGGCCTCGACGCCGTCACCGCCGAGGACGTGCAGCGCGTCGCGCAGGACCTGATCGGAAACCAGGGCATGCGCCTGGCGGTGATCGGGCCCTTCGACGACGCCGAGCGGTTCGAGAAGCTGCTCGTCGAGAGTTAGATCGTCGCGAGGTCCCAGTCGCCGAGCTAATGGCGCTCGCACAGCTCCAGGCACCGCGCGGCGTGCGCGAGTGCCCCGGCTCGGCGCGACCGACCGCCGAGTGGACACGGGCGATCAGCCAGTCGCTGCGCGCGAGATTTTCCGGCTGGCACTCGGGCGCGACCGACCAGTGGTAGGCCGACGCGTGCGCGCAATTGACCATGCGCACGGTCGTCCTCGCGCGAGCCGATCAGCCGCCAGTCTCGTTGCAGAGGTCGACGCCGAGTTGCCTGTCCGGGCTCACGCTCGGAAGAACCGACGCGCGCCGCGGAAGTCGCTCGTCCGCATCGGGACGACCCGCACCTCGCTCGCCGAATTCGGCGACTCGATCATCCGGCCGTCACCGATGTACATCGCGACGTGCCCGACGACGGGGTGCTCGTAGAAGAGCAGATCACCCGGCATCAGCCTGCCGGTCGAGACCGGCGTCCCGGCCGCGAACTGGGCGTCGGCATCCCGGGGGATCGTGATTCCGTGCGCGCGATACACGGCCCACGTGAGGCCGGAGCAGTCGTACCCCCAGACCGACAGCCCGCCCCAGAGATAGTGCAAGCCGAGGAACTGCTCGGCGGTGCGGACGAGGTCGGCACGCGTGTGCGGCAGGGGGCGCGTCGCGGCGGCGGGCACTGCGCCCGGAGCCACCTCGGTGGCGAAACCGACCTCGGTTCCGTTCGCGAGCTTCGCGGTGCGGGCGGTGACGAGCACCTTCCTGCCGGCCTGGACGGGCCCGAGCTGCCAGGAGCGGATCCAGCCCGGGTACCCGCGCGCGTCGAGGGGCGAGGGCTGGTCGGGAACGACGATCTGCGTCCAGCCACCTTGCTTCGCAAGCATGCGCACGGTCTCGCCGTAGAGCACCTGCGTCGGCAGATGGCCGACGAGCGCGCGCCGCTGCGCGTAGGTCAGCGACGGCGTCGGCCAAACGTGCGGGTCGAGCGGCAGATGGCCGGCGTTCGGCGCCTCCCAGACGTTCGCCACCGGAACGCGCACGGTCGCCGTCGGCGCGACGGCGATCAGCAGGGCGGCGAGCAGCGACGGCAACACCACCACACGGTAGCGTCGCCGTCAGTCCTCGTTCGACTGCTCGGTCTGGCCGCGTGCCTGGAGGTCGGAGACGACACTCGCATCCGCGAGCGTCGTCGTGTCGCCGAGCGGCCGGTTCTCCGCGACGTCGCGCAGCAGGCGTCGCATGATCTTCCCGCTGCGCGTCTTCGGAAGCTCGGCCGTGAAGACGATGTTCGCGGGCTTGGCGATTGGCCCGATCTTCTTCGCGACGTGGTTGCGCAGCTCCTCGAGCTTCTCGATCGACCCCTCCTTCCCGCCCTTCAGCGTCACGAAGGCGACGATCGCCTGGCCCGTCGTGGCGTCGTTGCGAGCGGCGACC
>JALYLO010000407.1 GCA_030774175.1 Actinomycetota bacterium | reverse complement strand
GCGATCGAGGCCGTGCGCCAGCGCCTTCCTGACGCGTTCGTCGTCGAACGGCGACTGCGGCGGAAAGCCGATGTACTCGGTCGAAGGCAGCGGCAGGGCAACGATGTCGCCGCCCTCGACACGTTCGAGCTCGTCCGACCCCTGCGCAAGGATGAAGAGGAAGTCGAAGGCGCCCTGATCCCACTCCGCCAGAAGCTCGTAGGGGTTGACGAAGCGGACGGAGATCGAGCCGACATTGCCGCGCGGCCCGCGCCAGTGAGAGTTCGCGATGATCTCGGCCCGTTCGCCGGCGACCTCACCGACCACGTACGGCCCGTTTCCGATCAACGGCGCCGGCGTGTGCCAGCCCGGCCCGTGTGCCTCGACGTGGTGCCGGGGCCAGGGGAAGAAAGCCGGCTGAGCGACCAGGTAGAGCAGCTGCGCATCCGGCCTGGGCAGTCGGAGCTCGAGCGTCCGCTCGTCCCGAGCCTGCGCCTCGACCTCTCCGAGCAGGTGAGCGGAGCCAACCGCCTGCTCGCGCATCTCTCGGTAGGTGAACGCGAAGTCGCCGGCCGTCAACGGCTCGCCGTCGCTCCAGCGTAGACCCTCGCGCAGACGGAACTCGTAGACGCAGCCGTCGCCCGAGACGGTGATCCGGTCGGCGAGATCCGGGACGATGTTCATGTCGCGCTCCGCCCGCAGCACCCCTCGGAAGAGGTTGGGGATGAACGACCAGGCGACGATGTCGTACCCGTGCCCCGGCGCCCAGCTCTGCGGCCGCAGCAGCGCGGTCTCGAGCCGCTCAACCGGTTCGAGCCGGTGCGGCGGCGGCTCCGGCCGCGCGAAGGCCTCCGCCCAGGCCTCGCCCGCAGCCTCGTAGTCGAAGGCCACGTGGTGCGCGAGCGCGATCTTGAAGAGCACGGATCGGGCCGTCCCTGCCTCGCCGAGGCGGTCGAGGAACGCCAACGCGCGGCGGTAGTGGCCGATCGCCTCTTCATCTGCATAGACGGAGCGGGCTGCGTTCCCCGCCTCGAGCAGATAGCGCGCGGCCCGTTCGGGCTCGTCCGCCTCGGCGAAGTGATGGGCGAGCAGTCCGAACGCCTCGGACAGCTCGTCTCGCCCCAGTTCCTCGAGTGCGACGCCGACGATCCGGTGCAGCTCTCGCCGCCGATCCTGCAGCAGGCTGCCGTAGGCGGCCTCCTGGACAAGTCCGTGGCGGAAGCGGTACTCGCGCGTCGGGCGCCGGCGCTCCTCAACCACCAGGTCGAGCCGCTGGAGCTCGGAGAGCCCGGGACGGAGGCGCTCCGGCGGGACGAGCCGCTCGAGGAGGGCGACGCCGAAGCTGCGGCCGACCACGGAAGCGAAGGAGGCCACCTCGCGCACGTCCGCGGGAAGGCGGTCGAGCCGCGCCTGCAGCGTTTCCTGGAGCGCCGCCGGAACGAGAGCACCGTCACCGCGCTCGACGGCGTCGCGCGCGGCCTCCTCGAGGAAGAGCGGGTTGCCGCCGGTGCGCGCCGCGAGCTCCACGACCAGCTCGGCGGCAAGATCGCCTCCCGCCACCGTGGCGGCCAACCGTGCCCCTTCGCCCGGATCGAGCGGAGCGAGTTGAAGCTCCCGGAAGCGGTGTCGGTAGCGGCGACGCGCCGCCTCCCCCAGCGCCCACGATCGTAGGTCCGGGTCGTTGCGGTAGAGCAGGAGGATCGCGACGGCTTCGTCGTCAGCCAGCGAAAGCAGCTCGTCGACGAGCTCGAGCGTCGGCTCGTCCGCGAAGTGGAGATCCTCGAGCACGAGGGCGAGCGGCCGCTCCCGCGAGAGCGCGCGTGCGAGCTCGATCACAGCCTCGTGCGTCTGCCGCTGCACAGAGTCGCGCGCCAGACCTCGCAGGCGCACCTCAGCATCCTCCTCGAGGGTCAGGCCGAGGAGCGAGGCGAGAAACGGGTAGTACACCCCCGCGCGCTCTCCGAGCGCGGCGCCGAGCTGGGCCTTCAGCTCGAGTCGGATCCGAACCTCTGGATCGCCGACGCCGAGGCTGAGGAAGCTGCGCAGCAACTCCCGCAACGGGTAATAGGGAACCGCCTGCGCGTACGAGACACCCTGGGCGGTCAGGCAGCGCACCCGGCCGTCCCAGCGGCTCCGGGCCTCGGCCACGAGGCGGCTCTTCCCGATTCCGGGCTCGCCCGTGATCGCCACGATCGCGCCGCGGCCGTCGGCGAGGTCACCGAAGACCTCGTCGAGGGCGGCGAGCTCGACGTCGCGGCCGATCAGCGGCGTCAGCCGGCGAAAGGTTTGCTCCCGCTCGCCCAGCACACGGAAGGCGGCGACCGGCTCCGCCTTGCCCTTCAATTCGAGCAGCCCCACCGACTCCAAGTCGAAGGCGGCCTCCACCTGCCGCGCGGTCACCGGCCCCACCGCGACGCAGCCGCTACCGGCGTGTGACTGCAGCCTCGCAGCGGTGTTGACCGTATCGCCGAGCGCGTTATAGCGCTCCTCCACCGGAGCCTCGTCGCGAAGCACGACGACGGGCCCGGTGTTGACGCCGATCCTGGCGGCCAGCTCGACGCCATACGCCTCCGCCACATCCGCGGCATAGCCGGCAAGTGCAGCTTGCATCGCACACGCCGCGCGGACGGCCCGCTCCGCGTCGTCATCGTGAGCGCTCGGCACTCCGAACAGCCCGTAGAGGCCGTCACCGGTGAGCTGGGCGACCGTCCCGCCGAAACGCTTCACCTCCGCGGCCAGCAGGCGAACGACCTCGTCGAACAAGAACTTCGAGCGCTCCGGCCCAAGCCGCTCGCCGATCTCGGTCGAGCCGGCGATGTCGACCAGGAGCACCGACACGGTGCGCCGCACGCCGGCGGACTCGGACATGGGGCGATTATCGGCGCTCCGAAGAGCGAATGACAGTCAATCGCTGAGCTCACGGCCCGGGACCGCTCGCGGCGACCAGGGCGGCCCTAACTCGGGTGCAGACGGACGTCGCCCTTCGTCGCGACCTCGATCCGGAAGCCGTCGGGATCGAGCAGGAAGGTGGCGTAGAAGTCCGGGTCGTACTGAGGGAAGACGCGAGGCGCGTGCAGCACCGTCGCACCGGCGGCGACGGCCGCGGCATGGGCGGCGTCGACGTCCTCGCGCGACTCGACGCGGAATGCCACGTGATGCAAGCCCGGCGCGTACAGCTCGAAGGCCTGTTCCTCGAGCGCCTGCCGCAGGCCGAGCGAGCCCGAACCCGGCGTCGGGAAGCGGAGGTAGTGGATCTGCTCGCCGCGCTCGCCCTCGAAGCACACCGGAGGCACGAGCCCGAGCGGCCCGAGCACCGCGGCGTAGAAGTCGAGCGAGCGCCGAAGGTCGCGGCAGACGAGGTCGACGTGCCCGAGCCCGATCAGCATCAGACCGACTGAGGGCCGCAGGGCGGACGCCTACGGCAGGGGGCGGCCGTGGACACGCGCGTAGAGCGTTCTAGGCGGGAATCGGGATGGAGTGGAACAGCGCCCACTTCCAGTCCCCGGCTTCGCGCCGGCAGACGATCGTCGTCGGCGCGGACACGTGCTGCGGCTCTCCCTCCATCGTGTACTCCTGATCGATCCAGCACGTCAGGACCCCGCAATCACCCCAGACGCGCTCGGTGGGCTCACGGAGCTCCGTCCGAATCGCAGACACGGACGCCATCAGTTGCCGGAGGTAGGCCTCGACCTCCTCTCTCCCGCGTAGCCAACGTCGAGAGATCTCGTCTACACCCTGCACGTCGTCAGTCGCCAGTTGCATGATCCGCTCGACGTCCAGCGCGTCGAGCGCGGCAACAAAATCGCTGGTGATCTTCCCCAACTCGTCTGACATGGCGTCCCCTCCTGGTGTCGAATCGGCCGGCCGAGTCTCTTCGCCCGGATCCGCCCTGTCAAACCGCAGCCGGAGAGTTCCTCGCGCGCGGAAGCTCTGGAGCGGTCCAGTTTCGGCGGCTCGTCGTCCCGGCGGTTCCTAGCCTTCACTCCTCGAGCGACTCGACGAGCAGCGTCGAGACGTCGACGACGCGCAGCTGCTTCCCCAGCGAGCGCACGCCGTCGTCGAGCATCACCGTGCAGAAGGGGCAGGCGACAGCGAGCGTCTCGGCG
>JALYLO010000406.1 GCA_030774175.1 Actinomycetota bacterium | reverse complement strand
CTGCCCTCGATTCGCTGGGCGGTCATCTACGGCGTGGTGCTGACGACCGCGCGCTGCCTCGGCGAGTACGGCGCCGTGGCCGTCGTCTCGGGCAAAGTGGAAGGCCGGACCGAGACGGCGACCCTGCGCGTGCAGGACGCCTACGAGAACTACAACCAGGCCGGCGCGTACGGCATCTCCTTGGTGCTCGCCGCGATGTCCGTCATTGTCCTGGTGGCGATGACGCTGCTGAAGCCCAAGGAGGGAGCCGGCTGATGTCGATCGAGGTACGCAATGTGTCGAAGCGGTTCGGGACCTTCCAGGCGCTCGACGACGTCTCGCTCGACGTCGAGGGCGGCTCGCTCACCGCACTGCTCGGGCCCTCCGGCTCGGGCAAGTCGACGCTACTCCGCATCATCGCGGGGCTCGAATGGCCGGACAGCGGCGAGATCAGCCTCGCCGGCGAGGACGCGACCGCGCTCAGCACGCAGAAGCGCGGCGTCGGCTTCGTCTTCCAGCACTACGCCGCGTTCAAGCACATGTCCGTGCGTCAGAACATCGCGTTCGGCCTCGTGGTGCGAAAGCGGCCGAAGGACGAGGTGCGCGCCCGCGTCGACCAGCTGCTCGAGCTCGTGCAGCTCCAGGGCTTCGGCGACCGCTTCCCCGCGCAGCTCTCCGGTGGGCAGCGCCAACGCATGGCGCTCGCCCGGGCCCTCGCGCCGGAGCCGAAGGTGCTGCTGCTCGATGAGCCGTTCGGCGCGCTCGACGCCCGCGTGCGCGCCGAGCTGCGGGTCTGGCTGCGGCGGCTGCACGAAGAGACGCACACGACGACGGTGTTCGTCACGCACGACCAGGAGGAGGCGATGGAGGTCGCAGACAGCGTCGTCGTGATGAACCACGGACGCGTCGAGCAGGTCGCCGGCCCGCGCGAGCTCTACGACGCCCCCGCGAACGAGTTCGTGATGTCGTTCGTCGGGCAGGCGAACCGCTTCGGCGAGGCCTGGGTGCGGCCGCACGACCTGCAGCTCGTGCTCGAACCGAACGGGTCGACGCGCGAGGCGATGGTCGAGCGGGTCGTGCACCTCGGCTTCGAAGTGCGCGCGGAGCTCGTGCGCGACGACGGCCAGCACCTCGCGGTGCAGCTGACACGCGACCAGGCGGAACACCTGGAGCTCGAGCGCGGCCAGATCGTCTACGTGCGCCCGACGCACGAGACCACCTTCGCGAGCTGACCTGGTTGGTTGGTTGGTTGGTTGGTTGGTTGGTGTCTGACACCCGCGTGCCGGTCACCACTCGCCCCGCAGTTCGACAAGGTGACACCAGTGGGCGGAGACCAGTGATGAGGCGCTGCAGCTCGGGTGTCAGACACCGACAGTCCCCAAGACATGTCTGTTGCGGTCAGTGCGGCTGCCAGGCGTCCGGGTCGGCGGCCAGCGCCTCGACCTCCGGCGGCAGCTCGCCGCGCGCCAGGTCGGCGAGGCTCACCTGCTCGAGCACGCCGCGCAGGCTCGCCCGCACCGCGACCCAGACGTCCCGCAGTCGCTCGGCGCTCCCGGCGTAGACCACCTGCTCCGAGCGCACCCCGCGCACGTTCGCGAGCGGCCCCTCGACCGCCCGGATCACGTCGGCGAGCGAGATCTCCTCCGCCGGGCGCGCGAGCCAATAGCCGCCCTCGACTCCGCGCCGGCTCGCCACGAGACCGGCGTTGCGCAGGTCGGCGAGGATGTTCTCGAGGAAGTTCGGGGGGATCTCCTGGGCCTGCGCGATTCGCTCACCCTTGACCGGGCCTTCCCCCGCTGCCGCGAGCTCGACCGCGGCGCGAATCGCGTAATCGGCTTTCGCGGAGACCCTCACGCAACCATTCTGCCCTTGCTTCCCTGGGGGGACGACCGCCGAAGCCTCTAGCCGAAGGCGTCGAGCAGGATCCGGATCTCGCAGACCTCGCGGAAGCCGAGTTGCGCGAGGATCGGCCGCGACATCGGCGAGGCCTGCGTCACCAGCACCGGGGTGCCCCGCGCGACCGCGTCCTCCCAGCGCGCCGCGACGAGCGCCCGGTAGGCCCCGCGCCCGCGTGCCTCGGGAAGAGTCGAGCCACCGAAGAGCGTGACGCCGTGCCCCGAGAACGACGCTGACCCGCGCGCCACCGGTTCGCCGTCGACGTAGGCGAGGTAGACCACGTTCAATGGGTCGCGGTCTGGCGACGCCTCGGTCGGCATCGGCGAGCCGAACGCGACCGCCGCGATCCGCGCCGCGGCGAGATGCTCCTCGTCGGTCTCGGCGCGGCGGACTTCGACGCCCGGCGTCGACTGGGCCGGCGCGGCGGTGAGCACCATGCCGACGGCGAGCGGGGTCGGCTCGTCGTCCACAAGGCCGAGCGCAAGCAGCCGCTCGACGAGGTCGGACGGTGTCGCATGCGTGCCGACCTCCCAGGTGCACCCCGTGCGCCCCTTCGCGCGCAGTCGCGCGTGGATCTCCTCGCGCACGGCCTCGACCTCATCGGTCTCGAGCCGGAAGCGCTGCGCGACGTTCCAACCCGGCTCGTCGCCGCGCCCCATCCAGAGGACGTACCGGTCGTTGAACTCGCGCTCATCGGTCGGCCCGAGCGGCGTGTACGAGTTCGCGTTCTCGGCCAACTCGAGGATCGGGTCCACGCAGCTACCGTAGCCGCGGGCGGACTACTCGTAGAGCTTTGAGCGCCAGGCGTCGCGGTAGATCGCCTTCAGGTCCTCGACGCGCTCGACGTATGCCTTCGTCTCGCTGAACTGGATCGGCTTCCCGGCGGCACGCCACCGGTCGACGTTCCCCTGACCCGCGTTGTACGCCGCCAGCACCAGGCCCTCGCTGCCGTACTTGTCGAACAGGTTCTTCAGGTACCAGGCGCCGTAGCGGATGTTGATCTCCGCGTCATAGAGATCCCGAGTATGGAACGCGCTGCCGTGCGTACGGACGGCGATGCCGTGCGCAGTCCCGGGCGTCAGCTGCATCAGCCCGATCGCGCCCGAAACCGACGTCGCGCGCGTGTTGAACTTCGACTCCTGATAGACGACGGCGGCGACGAGCGCGGGATCGAGGCCGTGCTCACGCGCGTGCACGCGAATGAACTCCGAGTAGCGGAGCGGATAGCGGATGCGCTCGTACCAGGGCGGGTTCGTCTCGTCGACCACCAGGAACGCGCCCGCGGCGAGGGCGACGAGCACGGTGACGAGGAGCAGGCGCCTCACGACGAGAGATCGTGCATGACCGACGCTACGAACGCGTCGAGCTCCTCGATCGAACCGGTGTTCTTGAACGCGTAGTCGGCAAGCTCGAGCTTCTGGGCGTCCGGCAGGAAGCGCCCTTCGCGGTCCTCGGCCGAGATCTGGGAGCGCGCGCGGCGGAGCTTGCTGGGGGCGGTGATCAGGACGACCTTGTCGAAGCGCTCCTGCCCGCCGGTCTCGTAGAGCAGCGGCACCTCCGTGACGCTGACTTTCGGCGCGTCCGGCAGCGCCGCCACGTCGTCTCGCCACCGCAGGTATTCGGCCGAGACGAGTGGATGCAGCAGCTCCTCGAGCCACCCGAGCGCTTCGCGGTCGTTGAAGACGACCGTGCCCAGAGCGCCGCGGTCGATTTCCCCCTGCGGCGAGACGACGCCGTGGCCGAGACGCCCGACGATCGCCTCCTTCACGTCGTCGCGACGTAACAGGTGGTGGACGATCTCGTCGCTCGAGACCGTCGCGGCGCCGTGACGCGCAAAGGCGGCCAGCGCCTCACTCTTCCCCGCTCCGATGCCGCCGGTGATCGCGACGGCTACGGGACGGCTCACTCCGCGGCGGAGGACGCTTCCGGATCTGCGGCCGAAGCGTCCTGGGCTGCAGCGTTTTGGGCTGCAGCGTCTTGGGCTGCTTCGGCAGCCGGCAGCGGTGCGTCTTCGGGGACGTCGTCCTCGGCCGGTGCAGGCTCGAGCGGCACAACCTCGGCAGGAACGCCCTCCACGGGCACGTCTTCAGCAGGCACGTCTTCAGCAGACACGTCCTCAGCAGACACGTCTTTGTCCGGCGCGAGCCCCGCCCCCACGGTGGCGTCCGCCTCTGCCGCGGGCGTCTCGTCTGCCGCGTCCGGGAGCTCGCGGGTCGCCTCGCCTGCGGGCGCCTCGTCCTCGGTGACGTCGTCCTCGGTCGTAACAGGAGCTTCGGCGAAGACCTCTTCCGAGAGGTCGATCTGCGGCCGCGTGTGCACCGATTCCGCGCCGTCCGCGCGCGGCTGCACGGGGTCTGTGTCCTCGACGCGCTTCAGCGAAAGCGACAGCCGGCGACGCTCACCGTCGACCTCGATGATCTTCACGTTGACGGGCTGGCCCTGCGCCACGACCTCGCGCGGGTTCTCAACGTGGTGTTGCGCGAGCTCGGAGATGTGCACGAGCCCCTCGACGCCCGGCAGGATCTCGACGAAGGCGCCGAAGGTGACGACCTTCGTCACGCGCCCCTCGACGACGTCGTCCTCGCTGTAGGACTCGATCACCTGTTGCCAGGGGTCGCTCTGGGTCTGCTTGAGGCCGAGCGAGATGCGCTGGCGTTCACGGTCGATGTCGAGCACCTTGACCTGCACGTCCTGACCGATCTCGAGCACCTCCGACGGGTGGTTGACGTGCGACCACGAGAGCTCGGAGATGTGGATCAGGCCGTCCATACCGTCGAGGTCGACGAAGGCGCCGAAGTCGACGATGTTCGAGATCTGACCTTCGACGACGTCGCCCGGCTGAAGTTTGTCGAGAATCTGCTGCCGCTGCTCCTTGCGCTCCTCCTCGAGCACGGCGCGGCGCGAGAGCACGACGTTGTTGCGCGAACGGTTCAGCTCGATCACCTTGGCGCGCAGCTCCTGGCCGAGGAACTCGTCGAGGTCCTGCACCCGGCGGATGTCGACGAGCGAGGCGGGCAGGAAACCGCGCACGCCGAGGTCGAGGATCAGGCCGCCCTTGACGACCTCGATCACCCGGCCGTTGACGGGGTCGCCGGACTCGGCGGCCTGCTCGATGTTCTTCCAGGCGAGCTCGAACCGCGCGCGCTTCTTCGAGAGGATCAGGCGCCCTTCGGCGTCCTCCTTCGTGAGCACCAGCGCGTCGATCTCGTCGCCGATCGACACCTCGTCGGCCGGGTTGATCGAGCGGCGGATCGAGAGCTCCGAGACCGGAATGACGCCTTCCGACTTGTAGCCGATGTCGACGAGGACCTCGTCCTTGTCGACCCGCACCACGGTGCCGTGGACGACCTGCCCCTCGTTGATGTCGGGGAAGGTCGAGTCGTAATCCGGGATCAGTTCGCCGTCCGGGCCTTCGACCCAAACGCCGGGCTCCCTCTCCATGATGTCGTTGCTAGCCAAGCGGCCGGGAAGTATAGCCGGGACCGGGTCAACGCCCGACT
>JALYLO010000405.1 GCA_030774175.1 Actinomycetota bacterium | reverse complement strand
GATGATCCGGCCACCGGCGAGATCCGAATGAGCGGTCAAGCAACGCTCTCGTTCGGAGGCGACACGATTCTGCTCCAGCCGGCCGAGCTTGACCGCCTCCTTCGCTCGCTGCGCCAGATCCAATCGCGGGCAGCTGCCTCGATCGCAGAGGAGCTCTCTGCCCGAACGCTAACCGGTCACGTCGAGCTCTGTCCAACGGAGGCTGAGCTCGAGGCGCTCGTCTCCGCCCTCGTCCGACTTCGCGGCGTCGCTCAAGACCTTTCGGCTTTACCGCGCCTCTTGGCGCTGGTGCAAGAACAACAAGCACGCCCCCAGCCCCGACAAGGCAGGAGCTATGAAGACGCTGAGCCAGCTGTTCGCGCGGTTACGCGCAACACTGAACGCATAGAGGAAGCGGCATCGACCGCACGCATCCGAAGTCAGGTCCCAGGAAGTGGTGTCACTCGTCGGCAGGGTCGGCGGCTCAGGCCGCGGTGAGCTCCAGCACCTCCTCTTTGGGGCGTGAATGCGCCCGATCGACGACGGCCGTCCCGAGCGGCGCATCGCCACTCAACGCTCACACCGTTTTCATTGGGGGACCCGCGCTCGCCGGAGCCGACACTGACGCGACCGACCGACGGGGGACGGCGCCGCGCCCTACGACTCTCCGAGCCCGATTCGCAACCGCGACTGACGCGACTGACGCTGTACGTCAGTGAGAGAGCGGCGGGGCGAGCGCCTTGTTGCAGTTCGGGCACGTGCCAGAACCGGGAACCCAGAATTTCGCGCCGTCAAAATGTGCGACGCGGTCCGTTGCTTGCTTCGCACGTAATATTACTGTCGCTGCGTTGTAGGAACCAGCGGCGAAAGGGCGCCGCACCTGCCTTCCGGGCCCATCGTGCATACCTCACAGTCACCACGGGACTCATCTTGACGCCGGCACGGACTCCCGAATCCCCCGCACCACCAAACACCGTCCGCGCATCGTGTGCGCTATGCGACTGGACGACCACGGGGTCGCCGCGAAAAGTCTGCGCCGAACAGGCTCGCCATCGCCGCGAGGCGCATGGCTTCATCACGGAGCAGGATCTGCGGAAACAGGCGCGCGTCAAGCAGCTCGAGCCGCTGCTGCGCGAGCTGCCTAGCACCTCGGCCGAGGTCGCGGCACGCTCAGGGACGAAGCCACAGACAGTGGATCAACGCCTCATGAGCGCCCGGAAGATCGGGCTGGTCGCGCGCGACGCCGAAGGCGTCTGGTCGCAAATATGAGCCGCGTGCTTTGTATCCTTGGTGATGAGCACCAAGGCCAGCACGCAGCGCCCCCGCCGCGCCCGGCGCAAGCTCACCCAGCTGGGTGAAGCGCGCACGGGACTGACCTTCGAGCAGCTGCCGGGGCGCGTCCAGCAGCGCATCGCCGACGCTGGCGGACTGCGCAGCGCGGCCGGCAGGATCCGGAGGGCGAACGCGTCCTCAACATTCGCGAAACCACAAACACTCCGAGCGAGTCGTCGCACTTCCGCCATACAGCGACAGCGACGTGGCTGGTTGGCGATAGGTCGCCGCTTACTGGTCGGCGGCCTGGATCACACCTTCGTCAGCGGCCGTACCGGCGTTTGCGGCCTTGGTAGCTGCGCAAGGCGCGCAGGAGGTCGAGCTCCCTGAACGCCGGCCAGTACACGTCGGTGAAGTAGAACTCGGAGTGCGCGCTCTGCCAGGGAAGAAAGCCGCTGAGCCGTAGCTCGCCGCTGGTGCGGATGATCAGGTCGGGATCGCGAGTGCCCGCGGTGTACAGGTGCTCGGCGAGCGCCTCGTTCGTGATGTGGCGGGCGATCGCGGCCGGGGCGATCCCTGACGCGACGAGCTGATCGACGAGCGAGCGGCAGGCATCGACGAGCTCGTCGCGGCCGCTGTAGCCGACTGCGATGTTGAGCTTCAGCCCCGTGGCGTTCGCGGTCGCGGCCTCGACACGCGAGACCGCTCGCCGCACGTTCTTCGGCAGTTGCTCCGCGCGGCCGATGACACGGATCTTCGTCTGGCCACGACCGCTCGGAGATGCGAGCTGGTCGAGCTTCGCCGCGATCACTTCAAGCTGGGCCTCGAGCTCGGCCGCAGGCCGCTCGAAGTTCTCGCCGGACAGCGCCCAGACGGTCACTTCCGGAATGCCGAGGCTGCGGCACCAGCCGATCAGCTCGTCGAGCTTGTCGGCGCCGTGGCGGTGTCCGACCGACGAGTCGGCGAAGCCGAGGCTTGTCGCCCAGCGTCGATTCCCGTCGAGGATGACGGCAACGTGCGCGGGAAGCTGGCGGGCGCGGACCTGGCTGCGGAGGCGGCGCGCGTAGAGCGCGTAGACCGGTGCGAGCCCTGCACTCCGCATTCGTTCCCGAGCACGTCGGAGGCGCGGACGCTGATCCGCTGAGCGGGCGAAGGCGAGCGGGCCGCTGATCGGCACCCGCGTATTCAACGCTAACTGTCGGGGCGCGCGAGAGACGGCCGCCTGAGACAGCTCGCTTGGCCGCGCCCGCTACGGTGGGAGGAGATGCGCGCGCGCTTCGTCGACGTCCACTCACATGTGGTTCCCTCCGGGGACGACGGCGCGCAAT
>JALYLO010000404.1 GCA_030774175.1 Actinomycetota bacterium | reverse complement strand
ACCTCTCTTTTCCGCAGTAAGTGACTGAGATGGTAGAGCTATGCCCTCGAACTGAAAATCAAACGCAGCTTTGCGGCGGGAATCCCTGGGCTAAGGGACGAAAATCACTCGGGCGAGGGACTCGTGTACTACTAGCGATCGGCCTGCACACGCGCGTGAATCTCGCGCGTCAGCGCAGCAACCTTCTCAGTGAGCTCCTTGTCCTCGCGCGTGAGATCCGTGTTGGTGGCGAGCAGGGCACGTAGCTCGTCCGTTTCCTTCTTGATCGCCGCCTCGCGCGTCTGCATGTGGTGCGGCCTTCTCGGCCCGGCGGCCGAAGGCGTCTTCACCGAACGCGGTTGGAACGTCCGGCACAAGCCCGAGTTCGGCCGCCCTCCGGCCACTCCTGCGGCGAACGGCGTGCGCAGAGCCGAATCCCCGCGGGAGAGCGTCGCTAGGGTTGCGGTCCGTGGGGAGGTTGGGGTCACGTGTTGGTCGCGAGTTGGCGATCGATCTGGGCACGGCGAACACATTGGTGTTCGTCCGGGGCCGCGGGATCGCCGTCTTCGAGCCGTCGGTCGTCGCGATTGACGACGAGACCGGGAGGGTGCAGGCGGTCGGTGAGGAGGCGCGGCGGATGATCGGCCGAACCCCGGCAACGATCCGTGCAATTCGCCCGCTCCGCCACGGAGTGATTGCCGACTTCGACGTGACCGCTCAGATGCTTCGCTACTTCATCCGTCGGGTGGGCGGAGGCGCGCTGGCGTTCTCGCGAGTCGTGCTTTGTGTGCCGAGCGGGATCACGAAGGTCGAGCGCGCGGCAGTCGAGGAGGCGACGCTGGCAGCAGGCGCTCGCAGGGTGTCGCTGATCGAGGAGCCGATGGCGGCCGCGATCGGTGCCGGCCTACCGGTTGCGGAGGCGCAGGGGAGCATGATCGTCGACATCGGCGGCGGCACGACCGAGGTCGCCGTGCTCGCCCTCGGCGGGATCGTCGTCTGGGAGTCGGTCCGCGTCGGCGGGTACGAGATGGACGACGCGCTCGTCCGTCACCTGGATACGACCCAACACCTGCTGATTGGACCGGAGACGGCCGAAGCGGCGAAGATTGCGTGCGGCTCCGCGTGGGAGCCTGCCGACCGGTCCGAGACGGAGGTTGCCGGCCGCGATCGAATCACGGGTCTCCTTAGACGGACAACGATCAGCTCGGCCGAGGTGCGGACGGCAATCGATCACAGCGTCGGGCAGATCGTCGAAGCAGTGAAGCGAACGCTCGAATCGACGCCGCCCGAGCTCGCCGCCGATCTCAGCAACCGGGGCATCCTCCTGGCGGGCGGCGGCGCGCTGCTTGCCGGCATCGACCAGCGTCTCGCCGCGGAAACCGGCGTCCATGTCAGCGTCGCGGAAGGCGCACTCGAGTGCGTCGTACTCGGCGCAGGCAGCGCGCTCGAAGAACGCGACGCCCTCGATCGAACGGCAAAGCGACGCTCACGCGCCTCGCTCCGCCCTCGCCGCGGCCGACGAAGATAAGCGCGCGACGGAAGGCGATTGGTTAGCTTTGTCGAAGACCACCCACGACCTGTCGTGTTGGAAAGGAGGCGCGTCTTCTCCCTCATCGTGATCATCATCATTATCGTCGTCGTGTTGGCGCTCCTGGGCTTTTTCGGCCGCGGACGCTTCTAGCGAGACGGCGATCGAATTGGCGCTGGGGGCCACGGAAGCTGGTCCCCAGCAGATCTTCTGAGCGTTCGGCACGTCAGGGCTCCCGGAGTGTCCATACTTCCGGCCCGACAACCCAAAAGGGAGCGACGGTATGAGTACGACCGTGATCATTCTGATTGTCGTTGCGGTGATCATTGTTCTGGCTGCTGTGGCGTTCGTCGCGCGGCGCCAGCGCGCGCGGCAGCTCGATGAGAAGCGTGTCGAAGCACGCGAGCACCGCGAGCAGGCGGACACAAGCAGCCGGAAGGCGGAGCAAGCACGGCTCGCAGCCGAGGAGCAGGCAGACCGCGCACGTAAGGAACAGGCCGC
>JALYLO010000403.1 GCA_030774175.1 Actinomycetota bacterium | reverse complement strand
GCGTGGAAGGTCTCGACCGAGACCCCGAAGCGGCTCGGGTCGCCGCCGACGTCGTTGAGCGCAAGCAGGCGGCCGTAGCGGTAGAAGGCGGTGTCCTCGACGCCCTTGGCCATCACGGGCGGCGTCGTCTGCTGGAAGCGGGCGACGAACTCCGGCGGCGTGTCGGGCAGCCACTCGAGGCCCGCCTCGCGGAGGACCGCGGCGTCCTCGGCCGCGACCTCGCCGTCGCGGATGTAGGTGCGGTAGACGGGCAGCGAGGCGAGCGCCTCGACGAGGTCGGGACGGTCGTGGAGGCGGCGCAGGCGCTCGACCTCGGGGGTGAAGGGGCCTGAGGCCTGCTCGCGCTTGGCCTCGACCGCGACCTCGGCGAACGGCCGCGGATCGCCCGAGACCTCAGCCCACAGCGCGGTCAGCGGCGCCTCGCCCGCGGGGTCGACGAACAGCGCCGCCGCGTCGTTGAGGAACTCGTAGCCGACCGTGCCTGCGACGGGCCACTCGCGCAGCTGCTCACCGGGGTCGAGGATCTTCTCCACCCAGATGTGGCGCACCCCTTCGCCGCGCAGGCGCTCGAGGTAGCCGGCCGGGTCGGCGAGCCCGTCGGGGTGGTCGATGCGCAGGCCGTCGACGAGCCCGTCGCGGACGAGCGCGAGCGCGAGCCGGTGCGTCTCCTCGAAGACCTCCGGGTCCTCCTGGCGCACCCCGGCGAGGTGGTCGATGTCGAAGAAGCGGCGGTGGCGGGCGGTCTCCGGGTCGATGTCGAAGAACTTGGCGCGCCGCTCCGGGTCGCTCCAATAGCGGTTCGCGTCGTCCGTCGCCATGTGGTTGGGGACGATGTCGAGGATCACGCCCAGCCCCGCGTCCTGCGCCGCCTGCACGAGCGCCCGGAACTCGGCCTCGCCCCCGAGCTCCTCGGAGATGCGCGTGGGGTCGACGACGTCGTAGCCGTGCGTCGAGCCCGGCCGGGCCTGGAAGGAGGGCGGCAGGTAGAGGTGCGAGACGCCCAGCTCGGCGAGGTAGGGCACGAGCGAGCGCGCCTGCGCGAAGCCGAAATCGCCGCCCAGTTGCAGCCGGTAGGTCGCGCGCAGCTCCGTCATCGCCGCCGCAGCAGGATCACCGAGCGCGACGGCACCACGAGCTCAACGTTCGCGGCGACCTCGAGCGAGTTCGGCTCGGCGTCCGGATCGGCGGTGCTCAGCACGAGCGCCCAGCGCGCGCCGAAGCGGCGGTTCGGCAGGCTGAACGTGCAGTCCGCGTGCTCGGCGTTGAAGAACAGCAGGAACGACTCGTCGAGGATGCGCTCGCCTCTCTCGTCGGGCGCCGCGATCTCGTCGCCGTTGAGGAACATCGCGACGATCCGGTTCCCGGACTCCCAGTCCTGCTTGGTCATGCGGTGCCCGTCCGTCCGGAACCACCACACGTCGGGCAGCCCGGAGCCGTCCTCCTCGCTGCCGCGCAGGAACTGGCGGCGGCGGAACACCGGGTGGGCGCGTCGCAGCACGATCAGCTTCTGCACGAACGCGAGCAGGTCCGCTTTGTCCTCCAGGTCGCCCCAGTCGAACCAGGAGATCTCGTTGTCCTGGCACCAGGCGTTGTTGTTGCCGTGCTGGGTGCGGCCGAACTCGTCGCCGCCGAGCAGCATCGGCGTGCCCTGGGAGAGGAACAGCGTGGTGAGGAAGTTGCGCTGCTGACGCGCGCGCAGCGCGTTGATCTCCGGGTCGTCGGTCTCGCCCTCGACGCCGTGGTTCCAGGAGCGGTTGTCGTCGGTGCCGTCGCGGTTGTCCTCGAGGTTGGCCTCGTTGTGCTTGGAGTTGTAGGAGACGAGGTCGCGCAGCGTGAAGCCGTCGTGGGCGGTGATGAAGTTGATCGAGGCGAACGGGTGGCGGCCGTCGTCCTCGTAGAGGTCGCTCGACCCGGTCAGGCGCGAGGCGAACTCGCCGACCGACGCCTCACCGCGCCAGAAGTCGCGCATGACGTCGCGGTAGATGCCGTTCCACTCCGACCACAGGACCGGGAAGTTGCCGACCTGGTAGCCGCCGGGCCCGACGTCCCACGGCTCGGCGATCAGCTTGACCTGGGAGAGCACCGGGTCCTGGTGGATGACGTCGAAGAACGCCGACAGCCGGTCCACGTC
>JALYLO010000402.1 GCA_030774175.1 Actinomycetota bacterium | reverse complement strand
GTGGCATTCCTCGCCGGCTGTGGCGCGCAGCACGAGGCGGCGACGACGACGACGGTCGCCGCGCCGCCGCGCCAGGTCCTCCAGGTCCGCCACGGGCCGCCCGCGCCTGACGTCGCGCCGACTCCGGTTGCCGTCCAGGTGACGGTCGTCGACGGCGACACGAACCGGCGCGTGCTCGGCGCCCGCGTCACGATCGGCCGGCGCTCGGCGCGAAGCGACCGCCACGGGGTCGCGCGGATCCCGCTCCTGCACCGCGGGGCGCTCGTCACGCGCGCCCTGAAGCCGGGCTACGGCAGGCGCGCCGTGCGACTCGCGTTCCGAACCCACCCGCGCTCGACGATCCGTATCTACCGCCGCTCGCTCCAGTGGACGATGTACGGCGCCGAACCGGGGCGCACGCAGGCGCAGGGCTCGATCCGGGTGCGGCCGCCGTTCCGGGTCGTGTGGTCGCGCGGCCTCGGCACGCTGATCGAGTTTCCCGCCGTCGTCGCCGACGGCGTGGCGTACATCGCAAACGCCCGGGGCACCGTCAGGGCCGTGTCGATGCGCGACGGCCAGGTGATCTGGCGGCGGGATACGCCCCGGGGGAAGATGGCGGCTTCGCCGGCGGTCTGGCGCGACCAGCTCGTCGTGCACGGGATGGACGGCCATGTGTGGGTGCTTCGCCGCTCCGACGGCCGCATCCTCTGGCGGTACTCCGTCGGCTCGCCGGTCGAGTCGTCGCCGGTCGTGCTCGACGGCGTCGATGTCTTCGGCGCCTGGAACGGGACGATCACCGCCCTCGACCTGCGGACGCATCGCGTGCGCTGGCGCCGCGACGATGGCTGCAAGGTCACCTCGTCGGCGGCGGTCGCAGGCTCCACGCTCTACATCGGCGACTATTGCGGCCGGCTGCTGGCGCTGCGCGCAAGCGACGGCCGGCTGCGCTGGTCGCGGGGCGTCAACGGACGCGTCTACGGGACGCCGGCCGTCGCAGCAGGGCGCGTGTTCGTGCCGAGCTCCACGGGCGGGTCGCTCACCGCGTTCTCGACCGGCGGGCGGTTGCTCTGGCGCCGCTCGACCGGCTCGTACGTCTACTCCTCGCCCGCGGTCGCGGACGGTCGCGTTTTCTTCGGCTCCTACAACGGCGTTTTCTATGCGCTCTCCGCGTCGAGCGGGTCGACGCTCTGGGCGCACGGCACCGGCGGCCCGATCTCCGGTGCGGCCGCTGTCGTGGACGGGGTCGCATACGCCGGCTCGTTCGCGCACCGCATCCTCGGTGTCGACGCGCGCTCCGGCCGCATCGTGCTCGACTTCCCGCACGGCGAGTACGTGCCCGTCTCCGGTGGCGGAGACCGGCTGCTGCTGCACGGCTACTCGCGCCTCTACGGGGTGGAGCGCCGGTGAAGCGCGCGCTGGTCGCCGCCGCGATCGCCGTGCTGCTGGTCGTGGCCGGAGCCGGCATCGCGTACTACCTACACGTCAAGCGGCAGGCGCGGGACGTCAAGGGCTCGTCGACCGTCGAGTTCGTTCTCACGGAGACCGTGGCGACGAAGCCCCAGGAGCCCGGCGTCGCCTGGCCGACCTACGGCCACGACCCCGAGCGGCTCCGCTTCGCAAACGGCGTCTCGCTGGCCCCGCCCTTCCGGCGCGTCTGGACCTTCCACGCACAAAGCCTGGTCGAGTTTCCGCCCGCGGTCGCCTACGGGCGGCTCTTCTTCGCCAACAACGTCGGCGTGATGTTCGGTGTCGGCGCCGCGAACGGCCGCAAGGCGTGGAGCTACGACTCGCACCGGTGCGTCGCCGCGTCGCCCGCCGTCGACCGGCACGTGGTCTTCGAGACGTTCCTGAACGGGCCGCCGTGCAACCGCACGCCGAGCCCGAAGCTGACCGGCGAGGTGATCGCGTTTGCCGTGGGCACGGGGCGGGTCGTCTGGCGTAAGACGGTCGGGCCGTCCGAATCCTCTCCCGTCGTCGTCGGGGCAACCGTGTTCACCGGCGACTGGAACGGGCGCGTCTGGGCCCTCCGCCGGCTCACCGGCAGGGTGCGCTGGGTGACGAAGCTGGGCGGCCAGGTGAAGGGAGGCGTCGCGATCTCCGGCGACCGGCTCTTTGTCGGGGACTACTCGGGCCACGTGTACGCATTGAGCGCGTCCAGCGGGCGGCTGCTCTGGCAGGCGAACGCGCAGCCGCGCTTCGGCCATGCCGGCAACTTCTATGGCTCACCGGCCGTCGCCTACGGCCGCGTCTACATCGGCGGGACGGACGGCAAGGTCTACTCGTTCGGCGCCGCGAGCGGAAAGCTGCGCTGGTCGCAGTCGACGGGCGGGTTCGTCTACGCGTCGCCGGCCGTGTGGCGCGACCGCGTCTACGCGGGCTCGTACTCGCACCGCTTCTTCTGTTTCGATGCCGCAACCGGCGCTGTCCGCTGGCAGTTCAAGGCCAACGGCCCGATCTCCGGGTCGCCGACGATCGTGTCCGGCCGGGTCTACTTCGCGACCCTGAAGGGCACGACGTACGCCCTCGACGCGAGGACGGGCCATCAGGTCTGGTCGTATCCCGACGGGGAATACTCGCCGGTCGTCGCCGACGCGACGCGCCTCTATCTCGTCGGCTCGGCGAAGCTCTACGGCCTCGTAGAGTCGCGGTAGGGTCTTCCGCGTGCGTTATGTCGTCACCGGCGCCGCCGGGTTCATCGGCTCGCACCTGGCCGAGTCGCTCGTCGCCCTCGGGCACGAGGCGCACGGCATCGACTGCTTCACCGACTACTACGATCCGGCGCTGAAGGAGGAGAACGCCCGCGGGCTGGACGTGCACCGCCTCGACCTGGCCGAGGACACGCTCGACTTCGACGGCTTCGACGGCGTGTTCCATCTCGCCGGCCAGCCGGGCGTGCGCAGCTTCGGCGACGTCTTCCCGCTCTATCTGCGCCGGAATCTGCTCGCGTCACAACGGGTGTTCGAAGCCGCCGCGCGCGACGGTGTAAAGGTGGTCTTCGCCTCCTCATCGTCGATCTACGGCGCGGCGGAGCGCTACCCCACACCCGAGGACACCCGGCCGCATCCGCTCTCACCGTACGGGATCACCAAGCTCGCCTGCGAGCACCTCGCGGACGCGCACACGCGCGAGTTCGGCCTCGACTGCGTCGTTTTGCGCTACTTCAACGCGTTCGGGCCGCGCCAGCGCCCCGACATGGCCTTCACACGGATCGTCTTCGCGCTCGCCGAGAGTCGGCCCTTCGACCTCTACGGCGACGGCGAGCAGTCGCGCGGCTGGACGTACGTCCGCGACATCGTCGACGGGACGATCCTCGCCATGGCAGGCGGGAGCGGGACCTATAACGTCGGCGGCGCACTCGAGGCGTCGATGAACGAGACGATCGCCGTGCTCGAGCGCATCTCCGGGCGCACCCTCGAGCAGCGCCGGCACCCGTCGGTGCCCGGAGACCAGCGCCGGACGCAGGCCGACACGACGCGCATTCGCGGTGAGCTCGGCTGGGAGCCCCGGGTCTCTCTGGAGCACGGCCTCACGCGCCAGTGGGAATGGGCGTCGGCTAGAGTCGCCGCCGGATGACGGCCCCCCGCCAAGGCAGCCTCGACGCGGAACGCGAGGTCGACCTGGCCCGCTGGCGCCGCGCCGTGGCGGCGCTCTGGTGGCTGCCGGTGGCTGGGCTCGTGCTCGGAGCGATCCTCGGCGTCCTCTACTCGTTTCGCGGCGGCGAGACGTTCAAGGCGTCGGCCCTCGTCTCGCTGGGCCAGCCGACGTCCCCGGGCGGCGCGCTCGTCAACGGCTTCGGAACGAACCCGCGCGCGGTCTCCCAGATCGTCAGCTCGGCCGCGGCGCAGGCGCAGGCTGCCGACCGCGCCGACATGCGCCCCTCGGCGCTTCGCGGTCACGTGTCCGTCGCGCAGGTCGGCACCGCAACCGGAGCGGGTGCGGCGCGCGCCACGCCGCTCATCTCGCTGACCGTCACCGGAGCGCGCCCCGCGACGGTCGCGGCCGCTGCGAACGCACTCTCGAACATCGTGGTCGCCCAGACGACGGCGGCGTATGTCGGCGTGAAGATCCGGACCTTCCAGACGACCCTCACCCACGTGGACGAGCAGATCGCCTCCGTCAACAACCGCCTGAGCATCATCACGAGGGCGACGAAGGCGGCGAAGAACCTCGATCCCCTCCAGCAGCTCGTGATCGTCAGCCAGGAGGACAACGCCGAGACGCGCCTCGGCAACCTGATCGCCCAGCAGGAGACGCTCCAGCAGCAGCTGGCCTTCGCCAAGGAGGTCGAGAGCGCGAAGGTGATCGAGCCCGCCCGCGCGACGAAGGCCTCCGCGCACTCGCGCTCGAGCTCGCTCGTTGTGGGCGCGCTGATCGGGCTGATTCTGGGCGCCGCCGCGGCGATCGTCGCGGACGGTCGCAGCGCCCGTGCTAGCGCCTGAGCGCTACAAGTCGTTCGACCCCGACGGCGGCGAGCACGAAGAGCGGTGGCAGGGCGACGAAGAGGAAGCGCGGGTGCAGCGCAGTGATGTAATACGCGCTGTAGAACACGGCGGTTACGATCACGACGCCGGCGAGCAGCCACAACTCGTACCTCCGCCGTCGCAGAGCGAGCACGCCGATGATCGGCAGCGGCAGCAGGACGAGCAGCATCTTCCAATCGAACACGCCCGAGTCGCGCCACGACCGGACGAGGTAGTGCCAGGAGAAGAGGCCGTTCGGCGCCTGGTCGGACGGGTGATTTTTGAAGCTCCCGTACCCGCGTGACCAGAACTCGGCCGCGACCGTGGCCGCGCCCGCACACGCAAGCGTGAAAAGGATCGTGGCCCGGCGCGACCCCGCGAACACCAGGGCGATGAAGACGACAGCGACGATCGTCACGTTCGAGACGCGGACGGCGACCGAGAATGCGAGGAGCGCGCCCGCAAGAGCGGCCGCGAACGTGTTCGAGCGGCGCAGGATCAGAAGCGCGAGCGCTGTCGCGACGAGAGCCGTCGAGAGCGGCTCGGCATAGAGCAGGAGCCCGGTGTCGTCGAGCCACGAGCCGTAGACGACGTTTCCGGTGCCCTCGAGCCCGCGCATCAGGAACGGCCAGATGACGAGGAGCGCAGGAGCGAGGAGCGCAAGCCGTCCCGGCACGAGGCGCCGCGCGATCAGCGCGGTCGCGACGATCGTGACGATATTGCAGAGGAGCAGGATCGCGATACCGAGGTAGTACGCGCCGTGGTAGCCGAGTGCGCCGACGACGCGAAGAGGCAAGAGCGGGAGCGACCAGACGACGGGCCAGCCGACCGCCCCGGCGCCTGTGAGACCCATCTCGTGGATCCCCGCCGAGAGGAAGATGCCGAGCGCAGCGGCTGCGAGAGTCACGGCCTCGCCCTTCCGGTAGTTGCTCCACAAGAGGTACGCGCCGGCTGCGGCGCCGGCCAAGAGGAGCACGCCGAAGCCAAGCAGCGGCTTGGAAAGCCGAGTCCAGACCGAGATGAACTCGCGCGCCGCCGCGTAGAAGCCGTACGTGTCCCCTTCCGGCGGCCCGTAGCCATAGCCGGGCAACGCGGGCAGACTGTGTCCGTTTTCTGCGAGAACGATCAGGGCGGGCGCGATTCGCAGGGCGGCGAGCAGGACCAGCGCCCGCTTGAACGCCGAGTCGGCCATCTCGGAGACCGTATTCGATCGAGAGGCAAGCCCGAAGCGGGGGCGAATAGGGACGCATGCTCGAAGGAAAAACCGTGTCCGTTGTGGTCCCGGCCCGCAATGAGGAAGGGCTGATCGCAGCCACGCTGCAGGGCATTCCCGGGTTCGTCGACCGCATCTTCGTCGTCGACGACGCGTCGGGCGACGCGACCGCGGAACGCGCACGGTCGGTCGGCGACCCGCGCGTCGAGGTGATCGTGCACGACCGCAACCGGGGGGTGGGCGCCGCGATCGTCACCGGCTACAAGCGCTCGCTCGCCGTGCGGATGGACGCGGTCGCGGTGATGGCGGGCGACAACCAGATGGATCCGGACGAGCTCGAAGGGCTGGCGTTGCCCGTCGTCCGCGGCGAGCTCGACTACGCCAAGGCGAACCGGCTCTTCTCCGGCAGCGCCTGGCAGCTGATCCCGCACAACCGCTACCTCGGCAACGCGGTCCTGAGCCTGTTCACGAAGGTCGCCTCGGGCTACTGGCACGTCGCCGACTCGCAGGCCGGCTACACGGTCGTGTCGCTACGGGTTCTTCAGCTGCTCGACCTCGAGCGCATCTACGTCTCGTACGGCTTCCCGAACGACATGCTCGTGCACCTGAACGTCTGGAACGCGCGCGTGCGTGACTTTCCGTCGCGCCCGATCTACGGTGTCGGCGAGCGGTCGGGGATCAAGATCCGGCGCGTCGTGCCGCGCATCTCGTGGCTGCTCTGGAAGGGCTTCTTCTGGCGGATGCGGGAGAAGTATGTGATCCGCGACTTCCACCCGCTGGTCTTCTTCTACTTCCTCGGCTTCCTGATGACGACCGTCGGCCTCGCGCTCGGGATCTTCGAGACGGTGCTGCGCCTGATGGGGCACAGCATCACGCCGGCGACGATCGTGCTCGTCGCGCTGCTTCTGATCTCGGGCAGCCAGTTCACGCTCTTCGCCATGTGGTTCGATATGGAGTCGAACAAAGACCTTCGGTAGCTCGGCGGATGATGAAGGCCCGCCGCCTGCGCGGCGGTTTGCGCCTTTCACTAGTCTCAGCCCATTCTCCGCCGACCCCTCTGCATCGCCGCTGCGTTC
>JALYLO010000401.1 GCA_030774175.1 Actinomycetota bacterium | reverse complement strand
GGCGACGATCAGCGCAGCGAGCGTTCTCTGCCGGTTCTTCACGGTGTTTCTCCTCTTGGGATTTGCCGGATCAACCGAGACAACGCTCGGTGCCGAACCCGATCAATTGTTCTTCCAGCGTGCTACGGGGTGGTCAACAGGCGCAGCGAAGCGTGTAAGCGGAGCGTAAAGCACTGCTCGAGCCCCGCGATCGAGTGAGCTCGCAGTACGGCATCCTCGAGGTCGAACCGCTCGACCCGCGCGACGCTCGCAGAAAGGGATCGGAACCAGGCTTGAAACCGTCGCCGCGATCCTTCATGCTCGTCGTCCCCAAACTCGAGGAGGTCCTGTGGCGTGGCCGAAGCTTTATCCGCTCAGCGGCGTTGGGTTTGTTGTGGTGGCGCTTGGAGGCGTGTTCGTGTTCGGCGGCAGCACGCCGGATAGCGACGCTTCTGCTGCGAAGGTCGTGTCGTTCTACAGCGCCCATTCGGGGCGGCAGCAGGTCGCCGCTTTTGTCCTGGCCGCATCAGTGCCGTTCCTGGTGCTGTTCGCGCTTTATCTGCGCGCGGCTGCCGCACGCGGTGTCGGCGAGTCGGCCGCTCGCGACGCGATTTGGGGGCGGTTCCTGGTGGCAGGAGCCGTGATCGAGGGTGCCGTCTTGCTCGTCACGGCGTTGATCCACTTTGCGTTGGCTGACGCCGTCGACCATGGGGTCAGCGGCGACGCTGCGCGGGTTCTCAACGCGCTCGATGGCGATAGCTGGATCGCCTGGAACAGCGCCTTCGGCATCATGATGTTGGGCGCCGGCGCGACCGTGCTCGCCTCAGCGACGCTCCCACGCTGGATGGCATGGCTGGCACTTCTGGTCGGCGTACTCCTGTTCATACCGTTTGCCGACTTCTTCGCGCTGCTCGTGTCGTTGCTTTGGATACTCGCCGCGAGCGTCTACCTCTACACCCGAGGGGACGCCCTCGCGACAACCGCGACCCCGGTGGGCACCTAGCCGCCTCGGAATCGAGCACCCGGCCGCAGGCGTCGCATCGGTCGACGACCCAGGCGACGTTCATCGACGGTGCGGTGCTGGCGGCGGGCTTGGGCGCCGGCCGCGGGTGGTTCCGCCAGCCGCAGTTGTCGCAGTCGCGCGCGAGTTGGGCAGGCTCGGCCTGCAAAGCCACGGCCGGAACGATAGCCCCCGGCCGTAAATCCGAGAGTGGCACCCAGGGGGCACGCCGCGAACCTCGGCGGCACACGGTTTCAAGCCAAACCCGCGTAGCTGAGCCGTCTCGGATGCGCCCGGCAGGATTCGAACCTGCGACCTCTCGCTCCGGAGGCGAGCGCTCTATCCCCTGAGCTACGGGCGCGTGCCGCACTAGTGTAGCCCCGGTGAATCTGACGGCCCGCAAGGCGACGGTGCAGCTCGCGGAGACGTTCACGATCTCGCGCGGGTCTGCGGACGAGGCCGACGTCGTGCAGGTCGAGATCGAGCAAGACGGCGTCTCGGGGTTCGGCGAGGCGGCGCCGATCGCGCGCTACTCGGAGTCGACCGGCTCGGCGCTCGCGTGGCTCGACGCCGTCGAGCTCGGCGACGACCCGTTCGCGCTCGACGAGATCGCGGATCGTTTTCCGCCGGGCGAGCAGGCGGCGCGGGCTGCGGTCGACCACGCGCTCCACGATCTCCAGGGCAAGCTGACGGGGCAGCCGGTCTACAAGCTCCTCGGCGTCCGGCGCGCCGGGCCACCGACGTCGTGGACGATCTGGCTCGGCGAACCGGATGACATGGCGCATCGTACGGAGAAGGTCGCGGGGCGTGGCTTCAGGCGGTTGAAGCTGAAGCTCGGAGGTCGCGACGGCCTCGACGTCGAGCGTGTGAGCGCCGTCCGCTCGGTCACCGACCTGCCGCTGCAATGCGACGTCAACGAGGCTTGGACGCTGGACGAGGCGCTCGAGTACCTGCCCCAGATGGAGCTTCAGTACTGCGAGCAGCCGCTGCCCGCCGGAGATCGCGACGGCCCGGAGTTGAAGCGGCGCTCGCCGGTGCCGATCTACGTCGACGAGGACTGCCACACGCTGGCCGACGTGGCCCTCTGCGCGGAACGCGCTCACGGCGTCAACATCAAGCTCGCAAAATCCGGGGGCATCCGCGAAGCCGTGCGGATGACGCACGCCGCCCGCGCGCTCGGCCTCGGCGTGATGCTCGGTTGCATGGTCGAGTCAGGCCTCGGCATCGCGCCCGGCGCCCACATCGCCTCACTGATGGATCACGTCGACCTCGACGGAAACCTGCTGCTCGCGTCGGACCCGTGGCCGGGAGTCGAGCTCGTCGAGGGCGTCCAGCTCCCGTCCACCTCCCCGGGGCTCGGTGTCGCGCCCGCGTAGGCTGCTGATCCTCGCGGAGGGCCACTCGGACGACCCGCACTTCGGGAAGACCGCGAGTGGCGTCATCCGCTACCGCCCGGAGGACGTTGTCGCGATCCTCGACTCCGGCCGGCCGGGCGAGACGCAGGACGGCTTTCCCGTCGTCGCCTCCGTCGCCGACGCGGTGCCGTACAAGCCGACGACCGCGCTCGTCGGGGTCGCGACGCAGGGCGGACGCTTTCCGCCGGCCTGGCGGGAGCTGCTGAAGGACTCGATCCGCGCCGGACTCGACGTGGAGAACGGACTGCACGAGTTCGTCTCGGAGGATCCGGAGCTCGTCGCCCTCGCACGCAGGCGCGGCGTCGAGCTGCGCGACCTGCGCAAGCCTCCCGCCGGCCTGAACGTCCCGACGGGCGGCAACCTGACCCACGGCGCCACGACGATCCTCGCCGTCGGCTCCGACTGCGCGATCGGGAAGATGACCGTCACACTCGAGCTCGACCGCGAGGCGCGCCGCCGCGGCATCCGCAGCGAGTTCATCCCAACCGGCCAGACGGGCATCGCGATCGCGGGGTGGGGCATCGCCGTCGACGCGGTCGTCTCGGACTTCATCGCGGGCGCAGCCGAGCAACTCGTGCTCGAGGGTGTTCGACGCGGCGGGGAGCTGCTACTCGTCGAGGGCCAGGGGTCGCTCCTGCACCCGGCCTACTCCGGCGTGACCCTGGGTCTGATCCACGGAGCGGCCCCGCACGGCTACGTGCTCTGCCACCAGGCCGGCGCGACCTCGGTCGACGGCGACGACCGTTTTCCAATGCCGCCGCTCTCCGACCTCGTCGCCCTGCACGAGCGGATCAGCCTGCTCGCGCGGCCGGCCGCGGTTCGTGCGATCGCGCTCAACACACGGAGACTCGACGACGAGGGCGCGAGGAGGGCTGTCGCGGCGGCCGAGGACGAGACCGGGCTGCCGGCCGACGATCCGGTCCGCTTCGGGGCGGCCAAGCTCGTCGACGCGCTGGAGCCGATGCTGGAGAGGTAGGCCGGGGTCGAGCACGAAATGGGACGGACGGCTCGTGCTCGGAGCCGCAGCGACCAGCAGGTTGGACGACGGACACGCGAGACCGGGAAGCGAGGGCAGGTTGAGGAAGCTGCTTGCGGCATGCGCCGCGCTTGCGGCGGTGGTGGCCGTCGGAAGCGCGAGCGCCGATCCACTGCGCTACGGCGTGGCGGACGACTGGCCGAAGTTCCATCCGTGCGGCGACATCTGGTGGACGTCGATGAAGGACATCGGCTACCAGGATCTGCGCGTGACGGTCCAGTGGGACGCGGCAGCACCAACGGTAATCCCGTTCCAGTCGAACCTGCAGGATGCGATCGACTGCGCAAAGCTGAACGACATCCGTCCGATCCTCGCTGTCTACCCGGCGAAGCCCACGTCGATCGGTTCGAACGACAGCGCGCAAACGGCCTTCGCGAGCTTCGTCGGACTGCTCGGCCAGGCCTTCCCCGACGTGAACGACTTCATCGTCGGAAACGAGCCGAACGTCAATCGCTTCTGGCAGCCACAGTTCGTGAACGGCTTGGACGCAGCGGCGACCGACTACGAGCACACGCTCGCAAAGTCCTACGACGCACTGAAGACGGTGCGGCCCGACTCGATCGTCTGGGGCCCGGCGATCTCCTCGCGCGGCAACGACAACGCGTCGGCGGCCGTGAATCCTGGTCATTCTCCGGTCTGGTTCATCAAGTACATGGGCGACGCGTACAGGGCCTCGCATCGGACCGCGAAGATCTTCGACGAGTTCGACCTGCACTCGTACCCGCCGATCCAGGACACCGACCTGTTCTCGAAGACGTTCCGGTGGCCGAAGGCGGGCGCAGCGGACCTCGACCGGATCAAGCAGGCGCTCTGGGATGCCTTTCACGGCACCGGACAGCCGACGGTGTCGGAGCAGACCGGCGGGCTGGACCGGGCGTTCGCCGTGCCGCAGGCGCTGCCGATCAACCTCGACGAGGAGGGCGAGCAGACCGTCGTCGCCGGTCACGAGGCGGCCTACGACGGCACGGCCGAGAACGTGATTCCGACCAGCGAGTGGCAGCAGGCGAGAAACCAGGTCGAGCTCGCCGAGATCGCAGCGTGCGATCCGGCGGTGAAGGCGCTGCTGTACTTCCCGCTGATCGACGAGCCCGGCATCTCGACCGGGTTCCAGTCCGGCAACCTCTTCGCCGACCTTGCTCCGAAGCAGTCCTACACCGCCGTCAAGGACAAGATCGCCTCGGCGCATGGCCTCTGCCAGGGCGGCGTCGCCGGGCTCTCGCAGTCGTGGTTGCACAGCGTGGGGGTGCTCGGCGCCGACATCTTCGGCGGCGCGAGCGCCGACCCCGGCTCCCAGCCGGCCGACAAGCCGGCGAATGCGCGCTACTGGGCGTTCAGCGTCACGGCGAGCGAGCGGACGACGTTCAAGGCGACGCTCTCGCGCGTGACCGCCGGAAGCTCGCCGAAGATCATGCTCTCGGCCGCCGGCAGCGCGAACGCATACTCCAAGCCGCTCGTGAAGTTCAACCCGCGGTTGCTTCCGGCGGGCACCTACCGGTACCGCATCACGCTGGCGGCGGCCACGAACCCGCAGCGGACGACGACGCTGACCTCCAAGCCGTTCAAGGTCGCACGGCCGTCGGGAGCGGCAGCAAGCCGTCGAAGGCGGGTATTAGGCTCGTGACGCTCGGCGCTTGACAGAGCGAACACCTGTTCGCTATGGTGGGCGAACACATGTTCGCCAGAATCACCATCATCGTGGCACTCGCCGTCCTCGCCTGGAGCCTGTCCGCGCACTCGTCGCAGGCGCACGGAGCGAAGCAGGTGATCACGGTTCGGCCGCACGATTCGCTCTGGTCGATCGCGCAGCACCGGTACGGGGGCGATCTCAGGGACGCGATCTGGCGGATCGAGCGCGCGAACCACCTCGCCGGCGCCGACGTCCGCGTCGGCCAGCAGCTCGTCCTCCCGTAGGGGACAAACGCTCCGCTCGCGCCGTCTTGCGACAATCGGCAGCGCATGGACCTCGACCTGGTCTTCCTGGGCACCTCCGCGAGTGCGCCGACCGCCAACCGGGCGCCGATCGCGCTGCTGCTCCGCCGCGGCGGCGAGCGGCTCCTCTTCGACTGCGCCGAGGGGACGCAGCGGCAGCTGATGCGCTCCTCGGTCGGCCTGCCCGATCTCGAAGAGATCTTCCTGACCCATTTCCACGCCGACCACTACCTCGGCCTCCCTGGAATGCTGAAGACGTTCTCGCTGCGCCAGCGGGACGTGCCGCTGACCATCTACGGCCCGCCGGGCCTGCGCGACCTGTTCGCGAGCCTCGGGCGCGTCGTCGGGAAGCTCGCCTATCCGCTCGAGCTCGTCGAGCTGCGGGCCGGGGACGCGCTCGAGCGCGACGACTACCGGATTCTCGTCTTCCCGGTCGACCACGGCGTCGCCGCGGTCGGCTACGCCCTGGTCGAGAGCCCGCGCCCCGGGCGCTTCGACGTCGAGGCAGCCGACGCCCTGGGCGTCCCGAACGGCCCCGAGCGAGGTGCTCTCCAGCGCGGGGAGTCGATCACGCTGCCGGACGGGCGGGTGCTGACGCCGGACGCAGTCCTCGGGAAGGCGCGGCCGGGCCGCCGCATCGTCATCCCCGGCGACACCGCGCCCAGCGACACCGTGCGCGTGCTCTCCGAGGGCGCCGACCTGCTCGTGCACGAGGCGACGTTCCTCGACGACGAACGCGACCGGGCTGCCGACACCCTCCACTCGACCGCGCTCCAGGCCGCCGAGCTCGCCCGTGACGCAGGCGTGCGGCTGCTCGCCCTCACCCACGTCTCGCCGCGCTACTTCGGGCCGGAGCTCGCCCGCGAGGCGCGCGCGATCTTTCCGGCGACGATCGTGCCGCGTGACTTCGACGTCGTCGAGGTGCCGCTCCCCGAGCGCGGCGAGCCCCAGCTCGTGAAGGGCGGGGCGCTGGGCGAAAAGGTGTCTGCCACAGTCGCTGGTGTCTGACACCCGCTCGAGCTACGAGGCCGGGCTGAGGTGCGACGAGGTGTCAGACACCTTGTCGGAGAGACGCGAGAGCGCGCCCTGAGACGGTGTCAGACCCTGAGGCGGTGTCAGATCAGACACCTTGTAGCTGGTGTCTGACACCCGCTCGAGCTACGAGGCCGGGCTGAGGTGCGAAGAGGTGTCAGACACCTTGTCGGAGAGACGCGAGAGCGCGCCCTGAGACGGTGTCAGACACTGAGGCGGTGTCAGATCAGACACCTTGTAGATTTAGAGCTGCCAGGCGCCGCCGCGGAGGACGGGCACCTCGCGCCCGTCTCGGGTCAGGCCGGTCACCGCAACGTCATCCGAGCCGACCATGAAGTCGACGTGGATCGCTCGAAGGCCTCCGTCGGCGACGGCAGCTGGTCGCGGCCGGCGCGCGCCGGGTCGATCCCGTCGAGCAGGCCGGGGGGCACCTGAGGCGTGATCGAGATCCGCGACCCGTGCTGCTCGCTGAACGCGAGCAACCGGCGGCCGTACCAGGGAGGAACGAAATCGAGGGTGTCCTCCGGGGCGCGTTCGAGCCGGATTCGCTTCACCGACCACCAACCGGGCGTACCGGGCGAGCAGCTCGTGGTCTGGAGGCGACGGCATCGGCCGCGGACCCTACGCCGTCCGGAGGGTTTGCCTACACTGCTACCCGCACCGCCCCTTTAACCCGGTCCAGCGAGGCCGGAAAGGAGTCGAATGTCTCACCCTGCCGCCAAACGGTTTGATGGGCCAAAGGG
>JALYLO010000400.1 GCA_030774175.1 Actinomycetota bacterium | reverse complement strand
AGAAGACGGAGCTCGGCGCGTACAACACGAATCTGAAAGCCGACGGCATCATCGCGATCAAGATGCGAGAAGGAGACGAGCTCATCGGCGTCCGTCACAGCTCGGGTGAGGACGACGTCCTGATGGTCTCGCGGCTCGGTCAGGCGATTCGGTTCTCCGAGCGGGATGTGCGTGCGATGGGCCGCGACGCCTCTGGCGTGCAAGGCATGCGCCTCCGGGTCGACGACGAGGTGATCTCGGTCGCGATCGCGGCCGACGACTCCGATCTGCTCGTCGTGACGGAGAACGGCTACGGCAAGCGCACCCGCGTTGCCGAGTATCCGAAGAAGGGCCGCGGCGGGATGGGCGTGAAGACCGTCCAGCTGACCGAGTCGCGCGGGCAGCTCGTCGGGGCCCGGGTCGTGCGCGACGGCTACCAGGTGATGTTGATCTCCACCGGCGGCACCGTGATCAAGATGCCGGTCGAAGACGTCAAGCGGCTCGGCCGCTCCACTCAGGGCGTGATCGTGATGCGCCTGCGGGAGGGCGAGCAGGTGTCGTCACTCGCGCCGGTCGTCGAGTCGAGCGAGGACGAGTCCGGCGATCTGGGGATCGCCGCCCTCCAGCCGCTCGAGCCGCCCGTCACCGAGGACGAATCTTCAGGTGCCGTGGGCGACGAGCCCGAGCGCGGGCTCGACGCCTGACCCGCCCCGGCTTCTGCCACAATCCCAGCTCCGCCACATGATTTCTGCCGCTGAGGCTTCCCTTTTGCAAGTGGCCGGGTTATAAGTGCCAACTGAGGGGTCGCTCAGATCGCAACGGAAGGAACGCCCGGTGGCGTACTCAAACCAAGTCGGCCTGCTGGAGCCGATCGACATGACCGCGCATCTCGACAAGATCGAGCTCTACCTGGGGCAGGTCTGTGCAGTCGCGGGCATCTCGAAGATGCAGCTCGACTATTGGACGAACAAGGCGCAGATCCCGACGAAGGGGAAGAAGCAGCGGATCTACGACATGCAGGCGGTCGAGACCGTGATGCTGATCAAGCAGGCAAAGGACAAGGGCCTGAACCTCGGGGCCGCGATCGATGCCGCGCGCCGCTTCCGCGACCTGCCGACGCTTTAGTTTTAGTGCAACCTTCCGAAAGTCTCGCGCGCCCTGGCGGCTGCAAAGCTGCGCCGGGCTGTGTCCTCGGTCGCCCCGATAGAACACCGCTATCGGGGCTCGCTGCGTCCTTGCCCGGCTTGCTTTTCGCCTGCCAGGATCATCACGGAACTTCCGGAACGATGCACTAGCTCTCGGAGGCTTTCAGGCGCGCCGCGGCCACCTCGGGAGCGACGGGGTTGACGTACACGCCTGCCCCGAGCTCCAGTCCGGCGAGCCGCGTCGTTCGCGGTACGAGCTCCAGATGCCACTGCGGCCCGTCGTGCAGCCACGCGTTCAGCGGGACGAGCGCCGCGCCCTCGATTCGCTGCAGGCGCCGCACCAGCTCCGCGAGCAGCCGCAGCGCAGGCCCGAGGAGGTCGCTGCGCAGGCCGCCGGGCTCGCCTCGTAAGGGCGCGATCAGGACCTCATAGGGCACGCGGCTCGCGAGCGGACAGCCGGCGGTGACGCCGTCGCGCTCCAGCACCGGCAGCACCTCCGGCAGGCCACGCTCGCCGGCCACGACCGGTGGGGGCGCGGGGAGCCATGCGAGCTGCGAGTGCGAGTGCGGCAGGGACGCCCCCGCGTCGCGCCCCTCGTTCAGGCTGGGGAAGCAGATCCCGCCTGCGTCGCGCGCCCGTCGTTGCCACGCGTCGGCGACCAGGTCGAGCGTCGTGTCTGCCAGCTCGCCCACCGAGCGCACGTGCTCGGGCCCGTGGATCACGACTTCCTGGCGGTCGAGCGCCGGGTAGAGGTTGGGCACGACGCGGACGCCCCAGCCGCTCGGTCCGTCACCGAGCCGCAGCGTCTCGGGCGGGGTGCGGTCCTCGCGGCCGGCGCAAAACGGGCAGGTGTCTTCGTCGTCATCCGCCGGTTGCACCGCCCCCGGCCGCCCGGCCCGCGCGGGTGCGATCGCCACCCAGCGCCCGGTCGTCGGGTCGTGCCGGAGGTCCGGCGCCATCCAACCCTCTCGCCTTTAGCTGTCGTCGCCGCCGCGGCCGACGAAGGGCCGCAGCATCTCGATCGGCACCGGGAACGCAATCGTCGTCGACTGCGAAGACCCGAGCTCGAGCAGCGTCTGCAGATAGCGAAGTTGCAGTGCGATCGGGTGCGCCTCGATCACGACGGCGGCGTCCTTCAGCCGCTCCGAGGCCTGGAACTCGCCCTCGGCGTTGATCACCTTGGCGCGCCGCTCCCGCTCGGCCTCGGCCTGCCGGGCCATCGCGCGTTGCATCCCCTGCGGGATCTCGACGTCCTTGACCTCGACGATCGAGACCTTGATGCCCCAGGGTGCCGTCTGCTCGTCGATGATCCCCTGCAGGATCGCGTTGATCTTCTCGCGCTCCGAGAGCAGCTCGTCGAGCTGGTGCTGGCCGAGCACCGACCGCAGCGTCGTCTGTGCGATCTGCGACGTCGCGA
>JALYLO010000399.1 GCA_030774175.1 Actinomycetota bacterium | reverse complement strand
CGTCCCCGCTGAGGCGATCTACTACGAGCTGACTTGCGGGAAGACGGGTGCGCTGCTCCAGTACGCGCATGACAAGCGCGTCTTCCCTGTCTCGCCGACGACGTTCACGTCACAGCTGCAGGTAATCGCGCTCGGGCTCAAGGGACTGCAGATCGAGCAGCACGCCCACGAGGTGATGTCCTACGTCGCCGACCTGAACCGTGACTTCGACCGTTTCCGAGCGGATTTCGAAGTTGTCGGCAAGCACCTGGGCAACGCTCACACCAAGTACGTCGAGGCCGAGAAGCGGCTCGACCGCTTCGACGGCAAGCTCGAGCGCGCAACCGAGCACGAATCGCCGGAGCTCACGCTCGACGCAGGGCCACCGGCTGTGGCCGCGCTTGACGCCGCTTAGGCGCTTCTAAGAGGGCTCGACGAAACGCAGCTGTGTCGCCGGGCCACGCTGCTCGCCCCAATGCCGCGTCCTCACTCGCCCCGATAGCGTTGCTATCGGGACTCCCTGCGTCCTTGCCTCGGAACGAGAGCATGTCCCGTAGCTCGTAGAACTTGAGGTGGCGGTCCTCCCGCCTCGTCCGCTCCGCCGCGGAGCGTTCGAGGCGATCTGTCGAAGCTCGAAGGAGGAGCCGCCATGAAGAAGACAGCCGCACCGGTCGTTCAGGCCGGGCTGATACACGAGGAGCTGCCGGTTCGCGTGCAGGAGGCGTTGGGGGAGCTTGCCGCCGCCGCGAGAGAGGGGTTGCTGGCTTTGTCGGTCGGCGTCGGTCTCGGCGTCCTCGCTGAGTTGATGGAGGAGGAAGTCGTCGAGGTTGTGGGCGCGAGGGGCCGCCACGACCCGGAGCGAGTCGCTGTGCGCCATGGTCACGAGTCGGGTGAGGTGACACTCGGCGGTCGCCGTATCGCGGTTGAGCGGCCGCGAGTTAGGTCGGCCGACGGGACGAGCGAGCTGCCGCTTGCTACCTACCGGTACTTCGCCGACCGCGATCCGCTGACGCGGCTGGTCCTGGAGCGGATGCTCGCGGGTGTCTCGACTAGGCGTTACCGGCGTACGCAGGAGCCGGTGGGCGGGGAGATCGAGCAGCGGGCGCGCTCGACATCGAAGTCGTCGGTTTCGCGGGCGTTCGTCGAGCGCACTCGGAAGGGGCTCGGCGAGCTGATGGCGCGCCGCTTGGACGATGTCCGGTTGGCGGTGATGATGCTGGACGGGATTGGGCTCAATAGGCGGACGAACATCGTCGCGCTTGGGATCACGACCGAGGGTGTGAAAATCCCGCTCGGGCTGTGGGAGGGCGCGACCGAGAACGCGACCGTCGCGACCGCGTTGCTGTCGGATCTGGTGGAGCGTGGCCTCGACCCGGAGCAGGGGATGCTGTTCGTGATCGACGGCTCGAAGGCGCTGCGAAAGGCGATCCGGGACGTGTTCGGCGAGGCGCCCGTCCAGCGCTGCATCCGCCACAAGGAGCGAAACGTCTTGGAGCATCTGCCCGAGCGTGACCGGCCGGCAGTCAAGCGCCGGCTGCGCGAAGCGTGGACGCTCGACGACCACGACCGGGCGCTCGAGCGGCTGAAGGCTCTCGGTGCCGAGCTTGAGCGCAGCCACCCCGGCGCGGCAGGCTCGCTGCAGGAGGGCATCGCCGAGACGCTGACCCTCACCCGGCTCGGTATCGGCGGCTCGCTCAGGCGCACGCTCCCTTCGACGAACCCGTGCGAGTCGATGATCGAGTGCGTCCGCCGCACCAGCCGCAACGTCAAACACTGGCAATCGGGCGAGATGGCGCTCAGATGGACGGCGGCCGGGATGCTCGAAGCCGAGCGGCAGTTCCGCAGGATCATCGGCTACTGCGACCTCGCTAAGCTCGCCCTCGCAATCGAACGAGACCTCGCTGGCGCGACTGTCCCGTCCCCGACCGAGGAGGCCGGCGCGGCCCAGAGGCGGGCACCGGTGGTTCCTTTCGCTCCGGTGACGTGAGAGGAGGTGATCGAGGCCGTCTGAGCAACGCTTCGGCGAGCCGCAGCCGCGGTTGTCGTGGGTGGAGATGCGTCTAGTCTCCTGCCGTGCTGGTCTGTGCGAGCTGCGGCCACGAGAACAGCGACGCCGCAAGGTTCTGCGAAGCGTGCGCTGCTGCGCTCGGCGACGGGTCGGGCGAGCACCGGAAGGTCGTGACGGTGCTGTTCTGTGATGTGGTCGGCTCGACGGTGCTTGGGGAGTCGACGGATCCGGAGGCGCTGCGGGTGTTGTTGGCGCGGTATTTCGACCGGATGAGGGGGGTCGTCGAGCGTCACGGCGGCTCGGTGGAGAAGTTCATCGGCGATGCGGTGATGGCGGTGTTCGGGGTGCCCGTGGTGCATGAGGACGATGCGTTGCGGGCGTGCCGGGCGGCGGTGGAGATGCGGGAGGCGTTCGCGGGGCTGGGGATCGAGGGGCGGATCGGGGTGAGCAGCGGCGAGGTCGTGACCGGCACCGAGGAGCGTCTGGCGACCGGTGATGCGTTGAATGTGGCGGCCCGGTTGCAGCAGGCGGCGCAGCCGGGGGAGGTGTTGATCGCTGCGGCGACGCTCGCGCTCGCCGGGGACGCGGCCGATGTGGAGCCGGTCGAGCCGTTGGTGTTGAAAGGGAAGAGCGAGCCTGTGGCCGCTTTCCGGCTGGTCGAGGCCCACGCGGCAGCCGAGCGGCGGCACGACACGGTGTTCGTCGGTCGTGAGCGCGAGTTGGCGCTGCTCGGCGACGCCTGGGAGCGGGCTGTGGCCGAGCAGGGTTGCGAGCTCGTCACGATCGTCGGTGATGCGGGCCTGGGGAAGTCGCGGCTGGCGGCGGAGGCTCTGGCCTCGATCAGGGCGCGGGTCGTACGCGGTCGCTGCCTGCCCTATGGGGTCGGGATCACCTACTGGCCGGTCGTGGAGGTCGTGAAGCAGCTCGACGCGTTGCCGTCCGATCCGGCTGCCGCCGCGGCTATCAGTTCACTGCTCGGCGAGTCGGAGGCAGGGACGTCGGCGG
>JALYLO010000398.1 GCA_030774175.1 Actinomycetota bacterium | reverse complement strand
GAGATCAACTACACGCTCGTGCCGTTGATGGCGGACGCCGGCCTCGACGTCGAGTGGCGGATCATGCGCGGAACCGACGAGTTCTACAACGTGACGAAGGCGATCCACAACGGGCTGCAAGGCGCCCCTCGCTCGCTGTCGCCGGCGGAGCAGGAGATCTTCGCGCGCTACAGCGCGGAGAACGCAGCCGAGCTTGCGCCCGACGACTATGACTTCGTCGTCATCCACGATCCGCAGCCCGTGGCGGTGATCGACGCGTTCCCGGATCGGCGGGCGAAGTGGATCTGGCGCGGTCACATCGACTTCTCCACCCCGAACCCGGACGTGTTCGACGTCCTGCTTCCCTCGATCCGGCGCTACGACGCCTCGATCTTCCACATGCGCGAGTACTCGCCGAACCACGGCGGGCTGCAGCAGGTCGTGATCTGGCCGCCCGCGATCGATCCGCTGATGCCGAAGAACATGGCGCTCTCGGCGGAGGACGCGGCCTACATCGTCGACCAGTTCGGCATCGACGTGGAGCGCCCGCTGCTCACCCAGGTCTCGCGCTTCGACCCGTGGAAGGACCCGCTCGGGGTGATCGACGCCTACCGCGCCGTGAAACGGCGCTTTCCCGAGGTGCAGCTCGCGCTGGTCGGATCGATGGCGCACGACGATCCCGAGGGCTGGGAGTACTACAACCGCACGGTCGATCATGCCGACGGAGATCCTGATGTTTACATTCTGAGCAACATGAACAACGTCGGCGCCGTCGAGGTGAACGCATTCCAGGTGCATTCCGCCGCGCTCGTCCAGAAGTCGACGAAAGAGGGCTTCGGGCTCACCGTCACCGAGGCGCTCTGGAAGGCGCGACCGATCGTCGCGGGCCGCGTCGGTGGGATCGTCGCCCAGATCGAGGACGGAAAGACAGGCTGGCTCGTCGAGAGCGCCGAGGAATGCGCCGCGGCCTGCATCGCCATCCTGCGCAACCCGGCCGACGCGCGCACGCTGGCGCTCCGCGGCAAGGAGCAGGTTCGGCGGCAGTTCTTAACGCCGCGACTGCTGCGGGACTGGCTCGTCCTCTTCAACCGGCTCGCGGGCAACGACACCGGGTCGAGCGAGATCACCATCGTCTGAGATGTCTCCGCGCCGCGCGCTGATCGTCGTCTCGAACCGCGGGCCGGTTACCTACGGGCGCGATGCAGCCGGCGAGCGCGTGGCGCGCCGCGGCGGCGGCGGGCTCGTGACCGCACTGCGCGGCCTCGTCCAGCATCACGACGTGACGTGGATCGCGAGCGCCGGCACCGACGAGGACCGGGTCGTCGCCGCGGAGGGAGGACGCGACGGCGTCGTGCTCGTCGCGCACGACCGTGCGGCTTACGACGGCTACTACAACGTGATCGCCAATCCCCTCCTGTGGTTTCTCCAGCACTCGCTCTGGGCGCTCGGCACGCGGCCGGAGCTCGACGAGGCGAGCCACCGTGCGTGGCACGACGGCTACGTGCGCGTCAACCGCGTCTTCGCCGACGCGGTTGTTGCCGAGCTGGACAACAATCCCGGCGCAACGGTTCTGTTCCACGACTATCACCTCTACCTCGCTCCGGCGTTCGTGCGCGAGGCGCGCCCCCACGCCACGCTCGCGCACTTCGTGCACATCCCCTGGCCGGCCGACTGGTCGGCGCTTCCCGAGGAGTGGCGTCGAGCGGTACACACAGGGCTGCTCTCGAACGACCTCGTCGCCTTTCACACCGAGCGCTGGGCTCGCAACTTCCTGCGCAGCTGCGACGACGTGCTCGGGCCGGGGCCGCGCCCGCGAGTGTCACATCAAGCGATCTCGATCGACCCCGCTGAGTTCGACGGGCTCGCGGTGAGTGACGCCGTGCTCGAGCGCGAGGCGGACATCGTTGCGGCGCGTCCCGAGCGGTTGATCGTGCGCGTCGACCGCACTGATCCCTCGAAGAACATCGTCCGCGGCTTCCACGCCTTCGAGCTGCTGCTGGAACAACACGGCGAGTGGCACGGGCGCGTCTCGATGCTCGCGCTGCTCGACCCCTCGCGCGAGACGATCCCGGAGTACGTCGCTTACCGCGAGGAGATCGAGCGTGCGGTGCGCGCCGTCAACGAGCGCTTCGGCCGCGCCGGCTGGCAGCCCGTCGACCTCCGGATCGAGGACGACTTCCCGCACTCGGTCGCCGCGTACAAGCAGTACGACGTGCTGCTCGTGAACGCCGTCTACGACGGGATGAATCTCGTCGCGAAGGAAGGGCCACTCGTCAATGCGCGCGACGGCGTGCTCGTCCTCTCCGAGAACGCGGGCGCCTACGAGGAGCTCCAGGAGTGGGCACTCGGCGTGAGCCCGTTCGATGTGCTCGGCCAGGCCGAGGCGCTGCATGCGGCTCTCTCGATGGACGGCGCCGAGCGGCGTCGCAGGGCGGAGTCGCTGCGAGCGCACGTGCGGGAGAACGACGTCGGCCGCTGGCTTCAGGGGCTGCTCCGCGACCTGGACGCCGTCTCGGCGTAACCTTCGCCCATGGCGGTTGTCCCTCGTGGCGAACTGCGGGTCGTCAACCCGGCGACGCTCGAGGTGGTGGGCGCGGTCCGGGTGACCGACCCCGCCGCGCTGGTCGAGCTCGTGTCCGGGGCCCGGAGCGCGCAGGCTCGCTTCGGCGAGGCCACGCTCGGCGAGCGCCGCGACCTGCTCGTGCACGTCGCGGAGCTCGTGCTCGAGCGAGCGGACGAGATCGCCGACGTGGTCGTGTCCGAGACGGGGAAGCCTCGGCTCGAGGCGTTCTCGACCGAGCTCTTCCCGGCGCTCGACGCGCTCGTCTGGCTGGCGCGAAACGCGCCGAAGCACCTCGCGCCCGAACGTCTTCGCTACCCGCAGCTGCACCTGCTGCACAAGCGCGCACACCTCCATCACGAACCGCTCGGCGTCGTGGGTGTGATCTCGCCGTGGAACTTCCCGTTCGCGATCCCCTTCACCCAGGCCGCGTTTGCCGTGGCCGCCGGCAACGCCGTCGTCCTCAAGCCGTCCGAGCTGACGCCGCTCTCCGGTGCGCTCGTCGAGCAGTTGTTCGCCGACGCGGGTGCGCCGGCGGGTCTGGTTCGTGTTGCCCAGGGCGACGGCGCGGTGGGCGAGGCGCTCGTTCGCACCGACGGACTGGCGAAGGTGCTCTTCACCGGCTCCTCGGAGGTGGGCCGGCTCGTCGCCGCGACGGCGGGCGAGCGCCTCGTTCCGGTGACGCTCGAGCTCGGCGGCAAGGACCCGATGCTCGTGCTCGACGACGCTGACCTCGCCCGCGCCGTCAACGGCGCGCTCTGGGCGTCGTTCCTGAACTGCGGCCAGGTGTGCTCGGGCGTCGAGCGGATCTACGTCGAGGGCGCGCTCTACGAGCCGTTCGTCGAGGAGCTTGCGCGCCGCGCGCAGGAGCTGCGGTTCGGCGACGACCTCGGGCCGTTGATCTCGGAGGAGCAGCGCGACCGGGTCGAGGCGCTCGTGAACGACGCACGTGCCGGCGGCGCGCGTGCTCTCTCCGGCGGGGCGGCCCCCGACCGACCCGGCTGGTTTTACGCGGCGACGGTGCTGACCGAGGTCCCGGAGGCGGCCCGGATCGAGCGCGAGGAGACCTTCGGGCCCGTCGTCACGGTCTCGCGCGTGCGCGACGAGGACGGCGCGGTGCGCGCCGCGAACGGCGGTGTCTACGGGCTCGGCGCGTCGGTCTGGACGCGCGACGCCGCCCGGGCGCAGCGTATCGCGCGCCGCCTGCGGGCCGGCTCGGTCTGGCACAACGACCACGCCTATTCCTACGCGTCGGCGCAGGCGTCGTGGGGAGGGAGCGGCGAGTCGGGCTTCGGGCGCACGCACTCCAAGTACGGCCTGTACGGGCTGACGGCCGTGAAGTTCTCCGACCGGGACGCGGGGCGCGTGCCCGTCCCCTGGTGGTTCCCCTACGACGAGCGGACGACCGACGCTTTCCGCGGCGTGCTCGGCACCCTCTACGCACACGGTCTGCCGGCCCGCGCGCGCGCCGCCTGGCGCGAGCGCCGTGCACTGGTTGCGCTCGCGCGGAGGTATCGGCGCTGAGCGATCTCTCGCACGTCGACGAGTCGGGCGCAGTGAAGATGGTGGACGTCGGCGCGAAGCCGTTGCAGCGCCGTCGGGCCGTGGCGCGCGCGGTCGTGCGGATGGCGCCCGGCACCGCGTCGAGGCTGCGCGACCTGCCGAAGGGCGACGCGCTGACGACGGCGCAGCTCGCGGGGATCATGGCCGCGAAGCGCACCTCGGAACTGATCCCGCTCTGCCATCCGCTGCCGCTCACGCACGTCGCCGTGACGCTCCAGGTCGCTGCGTCGGCGGTCGAGATCACGGCCTCGGCTGAGACGACCGCGCAGACCGGCGTCGAGATGGAAGCGCTCACCGCCGCCTCGGTCGCCGCGCTGACCGTCTACGACATGGCAAAGGCGATCGACAGCGAGATGACGTTCTGCGTCGAGCTGGTGGAGAAGGTCAAGGAATGAACGCCGCGGTGTTGACCGTGTCGGATCGCGTCTCTCGGTCGGAAGCCGAGGACACGAGCGGTGACCTGCTGGTCGAGCTACTCGAGGCAGACGGCTTCGCCGTCGACAGGCGCGTGGTCGCGGACGAGGCCGCCGAGATCGCGGCTGCGATCGAGGAGCTCGCGGCCGCGGCCGACGTCGTGCTGACGACCGGCGGCACGGGCCTTGCCCCGCGTGACGTCACGCCCGAGGCGACCCGGACAGTTCTGCAACGCGAGGCGCCGGGAATCGCCGAGGCGCTGCGGGCGGACTCGATCGCGAAGACGCCCCACGGCTTGCTCTCGCGAGGCGTCGCAGGTGTCGTCTCAGGTGCGCTCGTCGTCAACCTGCCCGGTTCGCCCGGCGGCTGCCGCGACGGATACGCGATCCTGCGCCCGGCGCTCGGACACGCGGTGTCGCTCCTCGCCGGCGAGCCGACCCGCCACGCGCAGACCTAGCCATGAGAGCAGCCCGCCTCTACTACCGGCTCGTCAAGTTCGAGCACACGCTCTTCGCCCTGCCGTTCGCGTACGTCGGTGCATTCCTCGCGGTCAACGGCGTTCCCTCCGCGCACGACCTCTTCTGGATCACGCTCGCGATGGTCGGCGCCCGCTCGCTCGCGATGGCGCTGAACCGGTTGATCGATGCGCGCATCGACGCGGCCAACCCACGAACCGCGACGCGCGAGCTGCCCTCGGGAGCGCTCACAACAATGGGTGTGCTTGCCTTCTGCCTCGCCGCGCTCGCGCTCTACCTCGTGGCGGTCTGGCAGCTCGACCCGCTCGTGCGCTGGCTCTCGCCCGTCCCCGTCGCCGCGTTCGTCGTCTATCCGTACCTGAAGCGCTTCACCTGGCTCTGCCATCTCTGGCTCGGTGCGGTCGACGGCCTCGCGCCGGTGGGGGCGTGGGCGGCGATCAAGGGGTCGCTTCCCTGGCAGGCGTGGGCGCTGGGCGCGGGCGTCGCCGCCTGGGTCGCGGGCTTCGACCTCTTCTATGCGCTCCATGACGTCGACGTCGACCGCGAGCAGGGGCTGCACTCATGGGCCACGCGCTTCGGTGAGAGCGGCGCCTTCGTCGGCGCCCGCGTCTTGCACCTCGCGACGATCGTCCTCCTCGTCGCGGCCGGTGTCGGCCTCGATGTCGGCCCCGCCTACTGGCTCGGCGTCGCGTGCGTCGCTGCGCTGCTCGCCTACGAGCACACGCTCGTGCGGCCCGGCGACCTGCGGCGGCTCGATGCGGCCTTCTTCACCATGAACGGCGTCATCTCGGTCGCCTTCTTCGCATTCGTGCTCGCCGACGTCCTGTGATCGTCGGTCTGCTCCATCCGGGCGAGATGGGGTCGGCGGTCGGCAAGGTGCTCCAGGCGAACGGGCACGAGATGCTGTGGGCATCGGAAGGGCGCAGCGACGCCACGCGTGCGCGGGCCGCCTCGTTCGACGACGCCGGCACCGTCGGCGCACTCGCCGGTCAGGCGGAGGTGATCCTCTCGATCTGCCCGCCGCACGCAGCGCTCGCCGTCGCTCGGGCGGCCGAAGGCTTCGGCGGCACGTACGTCGACGCGAACGCGATCTCGCCGATGCGCGCGCAGGAGATTGCGGCCATCCACCCGCGGTTCGTCGACGGCGGCATCGTTGGTGCCCCGCCGGGCGAGTCGGGGACGACGCTCTACCTTTCCGGCTCCGGCGCCGCCTCCGTCGCGGCGCTCGTCGCCGGCACCAACGTCCAGCCGCGTTTGGTCGCGGATGCGTCGGCAATGAAGATGACGTACGCGGCGTGGTCGAAAGGGAGCGCTGCGATGCTGCTCGCGATCCGCGACGTCGCGCGGTACTTCGAGGTCGAGGAAGAGTGGCGGCTGTCCGTACCCGAGTTGCTCGAGCGGCTCGAGGGTGCGGAGCGCTCGGCTGCGGCGAAAGGGTGGCGCTGGATCGGTGAGATGGAGGAGATCGCCGACACCTTCGCTGCCGCGAAACAGCCCGACGGGTTCCATCGCGCCGCGGCCGAGGTGTATCGGTCGTGATCCGCGCGCGAGGCCTCGCGAAGCGCTACGGGGAAAAGCGGGTCTTCGCGGGTGTCGACATCGAGCTGGCGGCCGGAGGCTTCCTGCTCGTCACCGGGCCGAACGGCTCCGGCAAGACGACGCTCCTGCGCATGCTCGCCCGCCTCGCCGCACCGACCGCCGGCGAGCTCGAGCTGCCCGAGCGGCACACGATCGGCTACCTCGGGCACGAGCCGCTCGTCTACCGCGAGCTGACGCCGCTCGAGAACCTGACGCTCTTCGGCCGGCTCTACCGACTGCCGGAGCGCGGCGAGCGTGTAGGCATGCTGCTCGAGCGGTTCGGCCTCTGGGACGCCCGCCACCGGCGCGTCGCCTCGTTCTCGCGCGGCATGCAGCAGCGGCTCGGGCTCTGCCGCGTGCTCCTTCACGCCCCCTCGCTGCTGCTGCTCGACGAGCCGGCAAACGCGCTCGACGTGGACGGCCTGGCGCTCCTCGACGGCCTCTTTGCCGAGCAGGGGCGCACGTGGGTGGTCGCAACGCACGACCCGGCGCGCGTCGAGCACCTGGCCACCGAGAGCCTCGCGTTCGGATGACGTACTTC
>JALYLO010000397.1 GCA_030774175.1 Actinomycetota bacterium | reverse complement strand
GTGTCCGACAGCGTCGTCAGCCTTTCGGGGAGCCCGGCTCCGCCGGGCGGGAGCGAAGGGCGGCCGGTCGTCAGCCTTTCGGGGAGCCCGGCTCCGCCGGGCGGGAGCGAAGGGCGGCCGGTGGCATGAACGGGCTCGCGCCTCCGGGGCGGCGATGTTGGTGCCCGGCCGGAGGGCACAGTGCTCTGCACGGGTCTGGAAGGCCGGGTGCCGACAGCGTCGTCAGCCCTGCGCGGAGCCCGGCTCCGCCGGGCGGGAGCGAAGGGCGGCCGGTGGCGTGAGTGCCCACACGATCAGTGTTCGACTCGAGAACAAGCCGGGGGCGCTCGCGCGCGTCTCGCAGCTCTTCTCGCGCCGTGGCTACAACATCCAGAGCCTTGCGGTCGGGCCGACCGAACGCCCGGACATCTCCCGGCTGACGCTGCGCGTCGACTGCAGCGAGCACTCGCTCGAGCAGATCGAGAAGCAGATGCACAAGCTCGTGAACGTGCTGCGCGTCACGGAGCTGCGGCCCGACGAAGCGGTCGAGCGCGAGCTGGCGCTCGTCACCGTCAGCGTCGCTGCGGATCGCCGCACCGACCTGATCACGCTCTCACAGATCGCAGGAGCGCGAGTCGCCGACATCGGCCGTGACGCGATCACGTTCGAGTTCGTCGGCCGCCCCGACCAGGTCGAGGCGTTCGAAGAGCTCGTCCGGCCCTATGGTGTGCGCGAGCTCGTGCGTACCGGCCGTGTCGGTCTCCGCCGCCCGAGCGCCGGCGGCCGCACCGCAACTTCCTCCGTCCGCGTCTGATCGAAAGGAACCGCAATGGCTGAGATCTTCAAGAGCGGCAACGTCGCCCTCCTGAATGGCAAGGTCGCCGTGCTCGGCTACGGCAGCCAGGGGCACGCGCACGCGCTCAACCTGCGCGACTCCGGCGTCGAGGTGGAGGTGGGCCTGCGGGCAGAGAGCCCGTCCGCCGCGGCCGCCGAGGAAGCCGGGCTGACCGTCCGCTCGTTCGCCGACGCGGTGCGCAGAGCGCAGCTCGTCGCCTTTCTCGTGCCCGACGGGGCGCAGCCGCGCCTCTACGACGAGGAGGTCGCGCCGAATCTCGAGCCGGGCGCGGCGCTGCTCTTCGCGCACGGCTTCAACGTCCATTACGGGCGGATCGAGCCTCCGGCGGGCCACGACGTGATCATGGTCGCGCCGAAAGGGCCGGGACATGTCGTGCGCCGGCTCTACACCGAGGGCTACGGCACGCCGGCGGTGGTCGCGGTGGCGCAAGACGCAAGCGGCCGGGCCCGTGAGCTCGCCTTCGCTTACGGCGCGGCGCTCGGCGCCGCCCGGGCCGGCATGGTCGTGACGTCGTTCGCGGAGGAGACCGAGACCGATCTGTTCGGTGAGCAGACGGTGCTCTGCGGCGGCGTGACGCAGTTGATCCAGCTCGGATTCGAGACCCTCGTCGAGGCCGGCTATCAGCCCGAAGTCGCCTATTACGAGTGCCTGCACGAGCTGAAGCTGATCACCGACCTCATCTGGGAGGGCGGGATCGAGCGGATGCACTTCTCGATCTCGGACACCGCCGAGTACGGCTCGCACGCAGTCGGGCCGAAGGTGGTCGACGAGCACGTCCGCGAGAACATGCGGGCCGTGCTCTCGAGCATCCGTGACGGCTCGTTCGCGCAGGAGTGGATCGCCGAGATGGAGCGCGGGCAGCCGTCGCTCGACGTCTACCGGAGCAAGCTCGCCGACACGCAGATCGAGCAGGTGGGCGCGCGGTTGCGCGCGCTCAACGTCCGCGAGGAGGCGGCGGAGGTCCATGGCGTCGGTTGACGTCCCGGTCGGGCTCGTGCGCGACCGGGCCGGAGCGGCGCTCGCATGAGTCCCTACGGACCCTCGCACCCCGCGAAACGACAGAGCGCGGCACTCACCGACGGCGTCGACCGCGCTGCTGCGCGGGCGATGCTGAAGGGCGTCGGGCTTACCGACGCCGACCTCGCGCGTCCGCTGATCGGCGTTGCGACGAGCTGGATCGAGACGATGCCGTGCAACCTCAACCACCGGCTGCTCGCGCGCTACGTCAAGCAGGGGATCCGCGTAGCCGGCGGGACGCCGCTCGAGTTCAACACGATCGCGATCTCCGACGGCGTGACGATGGGCACGGTCGGGATGCGCGCGTCACTCGTCTCGCGCGAGGTGATCGCGGACTCGATCGAGCTGGTCGCGCGCGGCCACCTCTTCGACGGCCTCGTTTGCATCGTCGGCTGCGACAAGACGATCCCGGCCGCCGTGATGGCCCTTGCGCGGCTCGATCTGCCGGGCCTCGTGCTCTACAGCGGCTCGATCGCCGCCGGTCGCTACCGCGGCAGGGACGTCACGATCCAGGACGTCTTCGAGGCCGTCGGGGCGCACGCGGCCGGTGAGATGTCCGAACGGGAGGTCCACGCGCTCGAGAGCGTCGCTTGCCCGGGCGCGGGCGCGTGCGGTGGTCAGTTCACGGCGAACACGATGGCCACGGCGTTGGACTTCCTCGGTGTGAGCGCGCCCGGGCTGAACGAGGTCCCCGCCGATCACCCCGGCAAGCCGCAGGCGGCGGTCGCGGCCGGCGCGCTGGCGATGAAGCTCGTCACCGACGACGTTCGTCCGTCGACCGTCCTCACGCGGGAGGCCTTCGAGAACGCGATCGCGGCCATCGCCGCGACCGGCGGGTCGACCAACGGTGTGCTGCACCTGCTCGCGATCGCCGCGGAGGTAGGCATCGAGCTCTCGATCGACGACTTCGACACGATCTCCGCGCGCACCCCGATCGTCGTCGACATCAAGCCGGCCGGGCGCTACGTCGCCACCGACCTGTTCAAGGCCGGTGGGGTGGCGCTGCTCGCGCGGGAGCTCGTGCGTGCGGGAGTCGTGAACGAGCAGGCCGCCGGTGTCGACGGGCGCTCGCTGCGCCAGGTCGCCGACGGCGCCCACGAGGCCCCCGGCCAGGACGTCGTCGTCTCCTGGGCGAGGCCGCTGAAGCCGACGGGCGGGCTCGCCATCCTGCGCGGGAACCTCGCCCCCGAAGGCAGCGTCGTGAAGCTCGCGGGGCACGAGCGCCTGCATCATCGAGGCCCCGCGCGCGTCTTCGACTCGGAAGAGGAGTGCTTCGCGGCGGTCAAGGCGCGGACGATTCGCCCGGGCGACGTCGTCGTGATCCGCTACGAGGGGCCCGCGGGCGGGCCCGGCATGCGTGAGATGCTGCACGTGACGGCAGCACTCGTCGGCGAAGGTCTGGGCGACGAGGTCGCGCTGATCACGGATGGGCGCTTTTCGGGCGCCACCCACGGGCTGATGGTCGGCCACGTTGCGCCGGAGGCCTTCCGCGGCGGGCCGATCGCGCACATCCGCGAGGGCGACGCGATCGTGCTCGACGTCGAGAACCGCAGGCTCGACCTCGACGTGACCGACGAGGAGCTGGCGCGGCGCGCGGGCGAGTGGTCGCAGCCCGCGCCGCGCTACGACAGCGGGGTCTTCGCCAAGTACGCGGCGAGCGTTGGTTCCGCCTCGGAAGGGGCGCGGACGAGTTGAGCGCTGTGGGTGTACAGCTACATCACCGGGGCGTCGAGCAGCTTCTTGATCGCCCGCGCCGCCTGGCCGATCCGTTGCTCGTTCTCGACGAGCGCGAAGCGGATGTGACCGTCGCCGCCGTCCCCGAAGCCGATGCCCGGGCTGACCGCGACTCCCGCCTCGCGCGCCAGCAGCATCGCGAACTCGAGCGAGCCCAGGTCGCGGAAACGCTCGGGGATCGGCGCCCAGACGAACATCGTGCCGAGCGGCGGCTCGACGACCC
>JALYLO010000396.1 GCA_030774175.1 Actinomycetota bacterium | reverse complement strand
TGGGCGACCGGACGAAGCTGACGCAGACGATGCGCTTCGCTACGACCGAGGAGCGCGACACGACGATGCAGTACGGCGTGGAGGAAGGAGCGAAGAGCGGCTTCGCGCGCGTGGACGCGCTGCTGCAACGGCTACCGCTCGACGCGTGAGCCGCCGACGATGGCATCCGTGCCGTCGGCGAAGCGAACCCACGCCTTGCCCTTGCCGTCGTAGTCGGGCGACCACACGACGAGCGTGGCGTCGCGGCCGGAGACACGGACGCGTTCCGTGCCCTCCGGCTCGACACCTCGCCGCAAGTACCGGGGCCGACACGAAGGCTGGGGAGGGAATGCGGTCGTTCTCGGCTGGGGCAGGCACAAGTGCACTCGTCACCGGCGTCGGGACGTATCCACGCATCCCAACGGCAGCATCCTCAAGGGCCCTCAGTGCGGCGAGGGTTTCCACCTGAGCAGTCTCAAGCAGCTCAGAGAGTTCCTGGGTGTCGGCCTAGCGGGACGAGGACTCGTTCAGGCTAACGGCAGCTCGAATGAGGGCCGCGAAAGCCCTCTCATCGATCGCGATCCGCTCAACCAGCTGCTCCTCCCCGCCAACAGCATCTGAGCTTCTTTTGACGGCGTGGGTTGTGGAATGCGCATGAACTGTTTGATCACGCGTTTTGTGATGGCGGGGGGAGAGAAGCGCATCTTCGCCGACAACTGTGCGGACCGCTGCGAGGAGTTGTTCGGGAGGGTCGTCCTTGAGCACGAAGCCGCCGGCGCCGGCGCGGAGCGGCTCGTAGACGTATTCGTCGAGGTCGAACGTCGTCAGGAACAAACGGCAGCCTCGACGATACGTGGCTGACCGTCCGTCAGGTACCGGAGCAGGACCGCGTGGTTGTCGCCCTGAGGGACGCGCAGGCGAACCTCGGTGGCGTCGTCGCCTCGATCAACGTACAACTCCGAGCCGTCGTGATGGGGTGCGTCCAGCTCCACGGCACAAACCTACGGAACGGGAAGGGGCCGGGGAGAGCCCCTTCCCGGGCGTTCGCAGTCCCTCAGGAGGCGCTACGCGAGCTGGAGTTTGACGCGGCTTCCGGGCCGGCGATCGCTCCGTGCAGTGCCTTCGTGAGCTGGAGGATCTCGTTCGAGAGGAGGAGAAGCTCCTGGTTCTGCTGATCCATCTCGTTCGACAGCCGCAAGAGCTCGGTGTTCTGGCGGTCCTCGTCCTGAACCGTCCGCCACTGCTGGTTCGCGAGCACCTCCCGCTTCTCGTCGGCCCTGTTTTGGCTGATCATCACGAACGTGGAGAGGAAGATCGCCTCGAGCGACACGATCATGGTCAGCAGTCCGTAGGGGTATGGCTCGACGCCGAACGCGATCCAGCACGTGAACCAGATCATGTGCAGGTAGACGAAGCGCATCGAGCCGCTGAACGCGGTGATGCGGTCGGCGATGCGATTCTCCGCGCTCTCGCGGCGCTGCCGGCCATGCTCGATGAGCGCCGGATTGATCAGCGGCTTGACGCCGGGCAACGGCTCGACCGTCTGAGGTACCACGGTGCGGATGTTCGTGTGCCCGCGTGTGGCCGGCATCCGCGCAGGCGCCGATCGGTTGCGGGAAACGCGCTGCGAGGTCTCCGCAGGAGGTCGGCGCACTTCCGGATTCGGCCGAGCCGGTCGGCTGGAAGACTTGGGAGAGATGAGCACCTCGTCGCTCCTGGTCGTCCTCGGCTCGTTTCTCGCCAGCGCGGTCGAGATGGTCGAGGCGCTCACGATCGTCCTCGGCGTCGGGATCGTCCGAGGGTGGCGCTCGCCGCTCATCGGCGCGGGCTCCGCGGCCGTCGTGCTCGCGGCACTCGTTGCCGCCCTCGGTCCGGCGCTCCAGGTCATCCCGATCGGCTCGCTGCGCCTGGTCGTCGGCGCGCTGCTGCTCGCCTTCGGGCTCCAGTGGCTGCGGAAGGCGATCCTCCGCAGCGGCGGCTACAAGGCACTGCACGACGAGGACGAAGCGTTCCGCCACGAACGCGAGCAGGCTGCCGGAGCTGCACACGAAGCGAAGGCCGGCCTCGACTGGTACGCATTCACCGTCTCGTTCAAGGGCGTGCTCCTCGAAGGCCTCGAAGTGGTGTTCATCGTGATCGCCTTCGGAAGCGCCCAGGGACAGCTCGGGCTCGCGGCCCTCGGCGCAGCGCTGGCGGTCGTTCTCGTTCTCGTCGCCGGCGCGATCGCACGCGGTCCGCTCTCGCGCGTCCCCGAGAACTCGATCAAGTTCGGAGTCGGGCTGCTGTTGACGAGCTTCGGCTGCTTCTGGGCGGCCGAGGGCGCGGGCATCGACTGGCCGGGTGACGAGGTCTCGCTGCTCGGCGTGATCGCGTTCTTCGCGGCAGCCTCCTTCGCGCTCGTGCGTGCGTTGCGCCGGCGCGGCCGCCTCGTTGCATTGGGAGCGCAGGCGTGAACCGCCTTCGAGCGTTCGCACGGTTCTGGTGGAACTTCGTCGTCGGCGACGACTGGCGCGTTGCGCTCGGCATCGCCGTCGCCCTGGGCCTGACATGGCTCCTCGCGCACTCGGGAGTCAATCCGTGGTGGCTGCTGCCGGTCTCCGTGGTGCTCGTGCTCGCCGGGTCGCTCCGGCGGGCGACTAG
>JALYLO010000395.1 GCA_030774175.1 Actinomycetota bacterium | reverse complement strand
CGATACTTCGCGGGACAGACCTATGCGCTGGTTTCTTCGCCGCCTCACGTTCTACGGCTTCGCAATCTGGGTGGCGCTCACCCTGAACTTCCTCCTGCCGCGGCTCATGCCGGGCGACCCGGCCGGCGGCGTGCTGCAGCGGCTCTCCCCCGCGCAGATCCAGGCGAACCCGGGGATCGTCCAGACGTACGAGGCGCTGCTCGGCGGCGGCAAGGGGTCCCTCTGGCACGACTACGTCGCCTACCTGCACCGCATCTCGAGCCTCAACTTCGGGGTCTCGACCTCGAACTACCCCTCGAAGGTCTCGGACGTCGTCGGGCGAACGCTGCCCTACTCGATCTTCCTGGTCGGCGTCGCGTTCATCCTTGCGTTCCTGGTCGGCACCGGGGTCGGAATGATCGCAGCGTGGCGGCGCGGCGGCGGTGTCGACTCGGTCGTCGTGCCGACGCTGATGGCACTCAGCGCGTTTCCCGCGTTCTTCACGGCGCTGCTCAGCGTCTACTTCCTCGGGCTGAAGCTGCACTGGTTCCCGATCCAGCACGGCTACGACAGCGGGCTCGTGCCCGGCTTCAACTGGGCGTTCCTCTCGAGCGCGTTCCGACACTCGCAGCTGCCGATCCTGATCATAGTGTCGGCGTACGCCGGCGGCTGGGTGCTGAACATGCGCACCGTGATGATCAACACGATCAGCGAGGACTACGTCGCGATGGCGCGAGCGAAGGGCCTGCGCGACCGCCGCGTGATGACGCGTTATGCCGGACGCAATGCGATCCTCCCACCCCTGAACGGCTTCGCGGCGCAGTTCGCCGGCGCGGTCGGCGGGCTCGTGTTCATCGAATACGTGTTCAGCTACCCGGGCGCCGGGCTGACGCTGCAGCAGGCGGCGCTCGGCAACGACTACCCGTTGACGCAGGCGCTCCTGCTCGTCTTCGCGCTCTGCGTGATCGCGTCGAACTTCATCATGGATCTCCTCAACTTCGTCCTCGACCCGCGCGTGCGCACCGCGTAACCATGTCGCAGCTGCAGCCGACGACGCTGGCTCCTCTGGAGCTGCCAAGAGTGAGGCGCACCGGCCGGGCCCCTCTCCCCGGCTGGTTGCGCCTCCTGCTCTCCAACCCGAAGTCGCGCGGAGGGCTCGGCCTCGTCGTGTTCATGGTCGTCGTCGCCCTGATCGCGCCGCTGATCTCGGTCAGCGACCCGCAGGCGTTCAACCTGCTCGCGACGAAGCAGGCGCCGTCGTGGCAGCACCTGTTCGGCACGACCGACCAGGGCAGCGACATCTTTTCCCAGGTCGTGTTGGGCGCCCGGCGCTCGCTGATCCTCGGTGCGGCCGCCGCGGTGCTGGCGACGGCGCTCGCGACGGTGCTCGGCGTGCTCGCTGCGTACGCCGGTGGGCTGGTCGACGAGGTCGTCAACTTCCTCACCAACGTCTTCCTCGTCGTGCCGACGATCCCGCTGCTGATCGTGATCTCCGCGTACCTGAAGAACCGGGGCATGAGCACGATGATCCTCGTCCTCGGCCTGACGCTGTGGGCGTTCGAGGCGCGGATCTTGCGCGCTCAGGCGCTGACACTGAGGAATCGCGATTTCGTGCTGGCGGCGAAGGTCGCCGGCGAGTCGATGTGGCGGGTTGTCTTCGGGGAGCTGATGCCGAACATGATCAGTCGCATCGCCGCGGCGTTCGTGCTCGTCTTCTACATCGCGCTCCTCGTGGACGCGGGCCTGGAGTTCCTCGGTCTGGGCGACACCTCGCACGTCAGCTGGGGCGCGACGCTCTACTGGGCGCAGACGAACTCAGCCGTACTGCAGGGCGAGTGGTGGCCCTTCCTCTTCCCGGGCCTCGCGCTCGTGCTCACTGTCGTCGGTCTCGTCTTCCTGCTCGCGGGGATCGACGAGGTCTCGAACCCGCGTCTGCGCACCGAGGGGCGCCGCCGCGTCTTCCCCCGTCCCTTCGCCCGCCGGCAGGACGCCGCGTGATCGCTCTGACGACCGCGCCGATCCTCGCACTCCAGCCTGCCGTGCCGGAGACCCTCGTCGAGCTGCGCGGTCTTGCCGTCGACTACGGCGTCGGCGAGCGCCGCGTCCGCGCCGTGGACGGAGTCGACCTGACGATCCGCGCAGGCGAGATCATCGGCCTCGCCGGCGAATCCGGCTGCGGCAAGACGACCGTCGCGAACGCGCTGATGCAGATCCTCCGCCCGCCCGCGCGCGTTGCCGGCGGGAGCGTGCTCTTCCGTGGCGTCGACCTGGTCGGCAAGTCCGACGAGGAGCTTCGCCGCTACCGCTGGCGCAACGTGTCGATGGTGTTTCAGAGCGCGATGAACGCGCTCAACCCCGTGATGCGCGTCGGCGACCAGTTCACCGACATGATGCGCGCGCACGAGCGCGTGTCGAAGCGCGAGACGCTCGCGCGGGCGGGTGACCTGATGGAGCTCGTCGGGATCGACAAGCGGCGCGTCCGGGCATACCCGCACGAGCTGTCGGGCGGGATGCGTCAGCGCGTGATCATCGCGATGGCGCTCGCCCTCCGACCCGAGCTCGTGATCATGGACGAGCCGACGACCGCGCTCGACGTGGTCGTGCAGCGCGAGATCCTGCAGCAGATACGTGACCTGCAGCGCGAGCTCGGCTTCGCGGTGCTCTTCATCACGCACGACCTCTCGCTGTTGCTCGAGTTCGCGCACCGCATCGCGATCATGTACGCGGGCGAGATCGTCGAGGAGGCGCCGTCGGTGCGCCTTCACACGGAGCCGCTGCACCCATACACGATCGGCCTCATGCGCTCCTTCCCGCCGTTGACGGGGCCGATCGAGCCGATGACGGGCATCCCGGGCTCCCCGCCCGATCTCGCCGACCCCCCGTCCGGCTGTCGCTTCCATCCGCGGTGCCCGCATTGTCTGCCCGATGACGGGGCGCTCTTCTTTCGCCAGACCACCGAGCGGCCGGAGCTGCGGGTGCTGGCACCCGGCCACAGCGTCGCTTGCCATCTCGTGGGAGGTGGACGGTGACGACGCCGGCGCCGCTCGAGGTCCGCGAGCTCTCCAAGCAGTTCGCTGCGGGCGAGGGACTGCTCGGCCGCCGCAGTCGGGTGCACGCGGTCGACGACGTCACCTTCGCACTCCGGCCCGGCACGATCACCGCGCTCGTGGGCGAGAGCGGCAGTGGCAAGAGCACCGTCGCGCGCCTGCTCGCGCGCCTGTACGAGCCGAC
>JALYLO010000394.1 GCA_030774175.1 Actinomycetota bacterium | reverse complement strand
GGCCAGTACCTGGCCGCCTACCGCCGCAGCCGCGAGCAGCGTCAGTCCCCGCAGGTCGCGGTCGAGACCCGGCGCGTCTGCATCGATGATCCGGTCGCCGTCGATCTGGAGCCGAACGGCCGCCCAGTCCTCTCCGCGCGCCGAATCGCCGTAGAGCTCACGCATGCGGCCAGGGTACTCGGCAGAGCGTGGGGGGAGCCGAAGCTCCCCCCACAATGCTCCGACCTCGCCGGTTGGGCCGCGCCCGTGTGAACCTGGAGAACCCAGGTGGGTGCCGTGCGGGGGTCGAACGCGAGGCGCCCTTTCCCCGACGCGGGCTCCCTTTCACATGGTGTTGGTTCTACATGGACGCGCGGCGTACGAACGACGTCGAGCGGACGAAATGTAGCCCACTTTCCCCTCAGCCGGCACGTGCGTACGACCAGTGGATCTGCTGCACCCCGCGCAGCCCGACACGGCGCGCGAGCGCGTCGGTGAGATCGAACTGGCGACCCGGCGCATAAGGCCCCCGGTCGACGACCTCGGTGAGCACGCGCGCGCCGTGGAACGAAAGGAAGATCCGCGCGCCGCACGGAAGGGTCGGGTGGGAGACGCCCTCGGTGTCCGGGTGGAGGACGCCGCCGCAGGCGGTCCGGCGGCCGAAGGCGGCCGGCCCGCTCGACCCTGCCAGTGCCGTATACGACCCCTCGGGCCCGACAGATGTTCCGCCTCCCTCTCGTGTCTGCGCGGTGACGGCAAGCGAGACGACGGCCGCCAGCAGTGCGAGGCCCGCGAGGGCGATCTCGTGCTCAGCGAGCCCGGCTCTCATCCGGTCGGCGCGCATTCGGCCGGACTAGTGCACCGTTCCGGAAGTTCCGTGATGATCTGGCAGGCGAAAAGCAAGCCGGGCAAGGACGCAGGGAGCCCCGATAGCGGAGTTCTATCGGGGCGACCGAGGACACAGCCCAGCGCAGCTTTGCAGCCGCCAGGGCGCGCGAGACTTTCGGAATGTTGCACTATTCCTGATGGCGCGCGCGGCCGGGAAGCGGGCGGGCGCCCAGGGGACGTGCCGGAACCTCGATCGTCCGCGGCGGCTCGCCGCGCCCTCGGCCGAAACGGCGCCGCGCGGGCAGCTCGGCGAGCGGGTCGGGGTAGTAGTGCGCGACGACCCGCTCCGGCCCGTGCTCCGCGATCGGCTCCGGTCCGGGCTCGCGCTTCGGCCCGACTCGCGGCTCGGCTTCAGGGATCGGCTCCGCCGCCACCGCCGCGGGCACGGCCTCCGGCTCCGGCTCCGGCTCCGGCCCGGGCTCGGCGTCGGCGAGCGGAGCAGCCGGCAACTCGGTCACGAGCCACGGATCGACCACGGGCTCGACGACCGGTGCCGTCGGCTCGACAGCGGGAGCGGCCACGGGCCAGTCGCCGAGCATCTCCTCCCGCAGAGCGGCGGAGGCTATCCAGGTCGGGGCCTCGTCGCGCGCGGCTTCCGGGTAGCCGGGCGCCACAGGCTCGAGCGGACGGGCCGGCGGAAGGTTGACACGCGGGACGTAGTAGCGCGGCGGCAAGCCGCTGCCGTAGTGGGGCTCGCTGCGCCAGGCGGCCCACTCGAGGGCAGCGACGATCACCCAGCCCACGAGCATCACCCCCGCGATCGCAAGCGGCCTCAGCTTCGCGAGCGCCAGCCCGAGCGCGAGCGCGAGCAGGAAGAGCACCTCGAGCAGAAACCGCGAGCCGCGACGGTCAGGCACGGAGGCGACCTTCGGCGACGGTGCACTCGACGATCATGCGTTGCACGGCGCGGGCCAGCGCAGCGTTGGCAGGGATCGAGTTGGCGGGGATCGAGTTGGCAGGGATCGCCGACATGTGGCCTGGGCAAGCCGGGCCCCGGACGGAGCCGCACAGCCAAGTATGCCTCGTCGGTCGGGTGGAGCTCAGCCCCGGCTCGGGTCTTCCCGCGGCAGAACCGCGATGCCGAGTTCCTCGAGCTGCTCGGCAGTGACGTCGGTGGGCGCCCCCGACATCGGGTCGACGCCTGCCTGGTTCTTGGGAAAGGCAAGTGTGTCGCGGATGAACGGCTCGTCGAGGAGGGCCATCGAAAGGCGGTCGATCCCGGACGCGATCCCCCCGTGCGGGGGCGCGCCCATCGACAGGGCATCGAGCAGGAAACCGAACTTCGACCGCTGCTCCTCGCGGGAGATCTTCAGGAGATCGAACACCTTTGCCTGGAGCTCAGGCTCATGGATTCGGAACGACCCGCCCGCGAGCTCGATGCCGTTTCCGACCAGGTCGTAGGCGATCGCCTTCGCCGCGCCCGGATCCGTGTCGAGCAGCGTCAGCGACTCGTCGTTCGGCCGCGTGAACGGATGGTGCTCGGCATCCCAGCGTGCGAGATCCGCGTCCCACTTGAACATCGGGAAATCGGTCACCCACGTGAACTTCCAGGCGGTGCCGTCGACAAGGCCGAGCTCGCGGCCCAGGTGCAAACGGAGGAAGCCGAGGATGCGTGAGACCTCGCGAGGCTCGTCGGCGACGAAGAGCGCGGTCGTTCCCGGCTCGCGCAGCGAGCCGATGAGCTCGGGCGACAGGAACTTCGCGATCGGCGAGGCGACCTCGCCGTCGGCACGGAAAATGAGGTACGCGAGGCCCTTCGCCCCCCAACCCTTCGCCGTCTCCTCCAGCTTCGAGATCTCCCCGCGCGACAGCTCTTTCGGGACTCGCAGGTAGCGAACGGCACCGGCCCGCGCAAAGACGCCGAACTCGCTCGACCGCGTCAGGTCGGTGGCGTCCTCGATCTCGAGACCGAACCGGAGATCGGGCTTGTCAGAGCCGTAACGCAGGTCGGCCTCCTCCCACATCATCCGCGGAAACGGCGCTTGGAGCTCGACGCCGATGCACTCGCTCCACACCCGCAGGACCACGCGCTCGATCAGTCCGAAGAGGTACTCGAGGTCCGGGAAGGCCATCTCGACGTCGAGCTGCGTCAGCTCCTGCAGGCGGTCCGCGCGCAGGTCCTCATCCCTGAAGCACCGCGCGATCTGGAAGTAGCGCTCGAACCCGGCGATCACCAGGAGCTGCTTGTAGATCTGCGGGCTCTGCGGCAGCGCGAAGAACCGGCCTGGCTGAAGGCGGGTTGGGATCAGGAAGTCGCGCGCGCCCTCCGGAGTCGGCTTTCCCATGATCGGCGTCTCGATGTCGACGAACCCGGCGCGCTCCATTTCTTGCCGGATGATCGACAGCAGCTTCGACCTCGTCCGGACGTTGCGCTGCATCTTCTCGCGGCGCAGGTCGAGCCACCGGTAGCGGATGCGGAGGGTCTCGTCGACGCCTTCCTCGTCGAGCTGGAAGGGCAGAGGCGTCGAACGGCTGAGGGTGCTGAGCTCGTCGACCTGGACCTCGATCTCACCCGTCGCCATGTTCGGGTTGACGGTGTCCGGTGCTCGGCGCACGACCTCGCCGCGCGCCTGGACGACGAACTCGTTCCGCAGATCGTGGGCCGCGGCGGCCGCCGCGGCAGAACGCTCGGGATTGATCACGAGCTGCACGATCCCCTCCTCGTCGCGGAGGTCGACGAAGATCAGGCCCCCGTGGTCACGGCGGCGTGCGACCCAGCCCGCGAGCAGGACGGACTGCCCGACCCGGTCGGTCGTCAGGGAGCTGCCGCGAAGATCGCGCCAGGCACTCATGGACCGGTGAGGGTAGCGACGACGTCGTCGAGCGAAACGACGCGGTCGGCGGTTCCGGCGTGCCGAACGGTTGCGTCGGTCCCCCTGACGATCACGACCGAGCGGGCGCGCATTCGCCCGGCCTGCGTCAGCTGGCCTTTCAGCGAGCGCCCCGCGTAGTCGGTGTCGGCGGAGATCCCGCCACGGCGCAGCTCGGCGAGCGCCGTCAGCACACGCGCACGTGGCGCCCCCTCGTCGAGGACGAAGAACACGTCGAGCCCGGGCGGCCGAGCGGCGAGCCCCTCCAGCTCGAGCGCGAGCAGCAGCCGCTCCAGGCCTGCGCCGAAGCCGATACCCGGCGTCGCCGGGCCGCCGATCGCCTCGACAAGGCCGTCGTAGCGGCCGCCGCCGCAGATCGAGGAGTTCACGTTCTCGAACGGCGCGATGAACTCGAATGTCGTGCGCGAGTAGTAGTCCAGGCCGCGCACGAGAGTCGGATCGAGCGTGTACGGGACGTGGTAGAGGTCGAGGTGCGCGCGCACCTCATCGAAGTGCTCGCGGCATGCGTCGCACAGTGACTCGCCGATCTTCGGCGCCTCCGCGAGCGCGGCGCGGAGAGCGGGGTTCTTCACGTCGAAGACCTGCAGCGGGCTCGTCGCCCGCTTGTGCCGTGCGTCGTCGTCCAGCAGCGCTGCGTGCTCGTCGAGCCAGGCGTTCAGCCGCTCGAGATACCGCGGGCGGCAGTTGGCATCGCCGATCGAGTTCAGGTGCAGCTGCCACTTCGTCACGCCGAGGCGGCGCAGGAGCTCGCAATAGAGCTCGATGATCTCCGCGTCGAGCGCCGGGTCAGCCGAGCCGATCGCCTCGACGGACAGTTGATAGTGCTCGCGGTAGCGACCTTTCCCGGGCGTGCCGTACCGGTACATCGGTGCAATCGTGTAGGCCTTCACCGGCTGCGGGTCGCGATGCAGCCCGTGCTCGAGGTACGCGCGGGCGATCGGTGCGGTGGCCTCCGGCCGGAGCGTCAGCGGCCGACGGCTGCGGTCGGTGAAGCTGTACATCTCCTTGTGCACGACGTCGGAGGCCTCCCCCGAGGTGCGCGCGAAGAGCCCCGTGTCCTCGAAGCCCGGCGTCTGGATGCGACCCCAGCCGTAGAGCGCGGTCACCTCTTCCATCGTGCGGACGATCTGCCACCAGCCTGCGTCCGCCGGCAGGACGTCGTGCGTCCCGCGCGGCGCCTGGAACTTTCCGCTCACGCCTGCGGGGCCCGCAGCTCGCGCAGGAACGGGTTCGACTGGAGCTCGCGGCCGAGCGTCGTCGCGGGGCCGTGGCCGGGATACACGACGGTCTCGGGCGGGAAGCGCTCCGTCAGCGAGCGGATCGACGCGAGCAGCGTCTCCCAGTCGCCGCCCTCGAGGTCGTGACGGCCGACCGACCCCGCGAACAGGAGGTCGCCCGCAAAGAGCAGCCCGTCGGCATGGAACGCGATGTGGCCGGCGGAGTGGCCCGGCACGTCGAGCACCTCGAAGGTGATCCCCGCGACGGTCACCTCGTCCCCGCCCGAGACCGCGTGCTCGGGGTCGTGTGCCGCAACGGGAAAGCCGCCGCGCGGCGCACCGGCGCGGATCGCGTCGATTTCGCCGGCGGGGGCCCAGACCTCGGCGCCCGTGCCGTCCGCCAGCGCGGCGACGCCGCCGATGTGGTCGACATCGCTGTGCGTGATGAGGATCCCCGCAGTGCTCGCTCCCATGCGAGCGAGCTCGAGCCGCAGCTCGGTCGGATCGTCACCGGGGTCGATCACGGCAGCCTCGGCCGCACCACGCTCCGAGCGCACGACGTAGCAGTTGCTCTGGAAGGGCCCCATCACGAAGCTGTCGACGGCGAGCGGCATGGCGAGCGTTTGAGTGTATCCAGGTGCGGAAACCCCTCTCCTATGCAGCGCTGGAACCTGCTCGAGCTCGACGCCCCCGACGGCACACGCGATCCGATCGTGCTCCACTCCGACGACGGAGCACGGGCGGTCCTGATCGTCTTGAGCCCCGGGCAGTCGCTCGGCGACCACCAGGTGAAGGAGAACGCCTGGGTGACCGTGCTCGAGGGGACGGTCGAGATCGCGTGGGCCGGCGAGTCCGGCCGGGCCGAGCCCGGCACGATGGTGCGCTTCGACCCGGACGAGCGTCACTCCCTCTCGAGCGCGGAAGGCGCCCGCGTGCTGCTGCTGCTCGCGCCCTGGCCCGGCGAGGGCCATTACCGCGGCGGCCCGTAGGCCTTACTTCGACGATGCTTTCGCCAACCGCTTCAGGTAGCTGCGGTAGGCCGTGCGGTCGATCCAGTAGGTGAGCGGGATGAACGCCAGACCGTAGAAGACGCCGATCCCGATTCGCTGTGGCAGCGGGCCGTTCTTCAGGATGAAGAGGAAGGCAACGAGCATCAACGCACCCATCGTGCCGCCGCGCCGGCCCGCACGGCGCCACGACGGCTGTGGCGGCTCGCGCATCGGCCGTCCCCGCGCACCGCGCGCCGACTGCTGCTTCTGCTTCCCATTCTGCTTCCCACTCCCGGGCTTCGTCCCCGCTCGATCACGCTGCTTCGCCGCACGCTCCGCGCGCAGCTCCTCCGGATCGAGCGGGATCTCATTCCCGTCTTCGTCGAGCAGGACGGTCTCGTACTCGTGACGGAAGGTCTTCTCGCGGCGCCGCCGCTGCTTGCGGGAGGGCATCCGTCCAGGTTAGCGCCGGTACGCGATTCGACCGTCGGCGACCACCGCCGCGACCACGTCCCCGGCGAGGTGGTAGGCGAGATAGCGCCAGTCGGCTGCGTCGAGGAGAACGAGGTCCGCGCGTCGCCCCGGCGCGATCCGCCCGCGGTCCGCACCGCGGCCGAGCACGTGGGCCGCATTCGCGGTGACGGCGGACAGAGCCTCGGCCGGGGCGAGCCTCAGCTTCGTGCACGCGAGCGAGCAGACGAGCGGGAGGCTCGTCGTGAAGGAGCTGCCCGGGTTGAAGTCGGTCGCGAGCGCGACCGCCGCGCCGGCATCGACGAGCGCACGCCCGGGCGGCATCGGCCGGTCGAGGAAGAGCGCACTCGCCGGGAGGAGGACGCCCGTGACCTCGCTCGCCGCGAGCGTTCGCGCCCCGTCGGGGCCTGTCGCTTCCAGATGGTCGACGGACCGCGCCCCGAGCTCGACGGCCAGCGGGATCGCGCCGCTCTCGCTGAACTGGTCACCGTGCAGCCGCAGCGCAAGACCGGCGCGCCGGCAGGCTTCGAGATAGCGACGGGCCTGGTTGGCGTCGAAAGCGCCCCGCTCCAGAAACACATCGGCGGCCTCGGCGAGCCCGGCTGCGTCCGGCAACACCTCGGCGAGCGCGAAATCGAGGTAGGCGTCGCCGTCGTCGAACTCGGGTGGGACCGCGTGCGCGCCGAGCCATGTCGGCGACCCGCCCGCGGCGCGGACCGCTCGGAGCGAGGCGAGCTCGGTATCGCGGTCGAGCCCATAGCCTGACTTGCCCTCCCAGGTCGTCGTCCCGTGGCGCAGCATCCAGGCGGCGTGGCGATCGACGCGGGCCTGCAGGCCGTCCTCGCCGAGCGCGCGCGTTGCGCGGACGGTCGAGAGGATGCCGCCGCCTGCAGCGTGGAGCTCCTCGTAGGCGGCGCCCGCCGCCCGCAGCGAGAATTCCTCGACGCGGTCTCCGCCCCACGCCGGATGCGTGTGGCAGTCGACGAGGCCTGGGATCGCGCTCAGGCCGCGGCCGTCGACCTCCTCGACGTCACCGTCCAGCGGCGTGAGATCGCGCATCCGCCCAACGGACTCGATCGCGCCGTCCCGGATCAGCACGAAGGCGTCCTCGACGACGTGGACGTCTGCAAGCTGCGGTCCGCGGAGCGGCGCCGGGCCGCCGGCGGGCGAGGCCACCTGCGACAAGTCCCGGACGAGGAGGCGGTGCACGCCCTGCGGCACGTGCGTCAGGAGCCGTGGCTCGGTGTGACGAGGCCGTGCTCGCGCGCCGCCGCTGCGGCGTCCGGATAGCCGGCGTCGAGGTGCCGAACGACGCCCATGCCCGGATCCGTCGTGAGCACGCGGTCGAGCCGCTCGGCCATCTCGTCGGTCCCGTCGGCGACGACGACCATGCCGGCGTGGATCGAGTTGCCGATCCCGACCCCGCCGCCGTGATGGACGCTGACCCACGTCGCGCCTGCCGCGACGTTCACGAGCGCGTTCAGGATCGGCCAGTCGGCGATGGCGTCCGAGCCGTCCCGCATCGCCTCGGTCTCGCGGTACGGCGAGGCGACGGAGCCGGCGTCGAGGTGGTCGCGCCCGATCACGATCGGTGCCATGACGCGCCCCGAACGGACAAGCTCGTTGATCGCGAGACCCGCCTTGGCGCGATCGCCGAGGCCGAGCCAGCAGATGCGCGCGGGCAGGCCCTGGAACGCCACCCGCGACGGCGCGAGCTCGAGCCAACGCTGCAGGAGCTCGTCGTCGGGAAAGAGCCCGCGGAGCAGCTCGTCGATTGCCGCGATGTCGGCCGGGTCTCCGGACAGTGCCGCCCAGCGAAACGGCCCGATCCCGCGGCAGAACAGCGGCCGGATATAGGCCGGGACGAAGCCCGGGTATGAGAAGGCCTCCGTTACGCCTGCTTCTCGGGCCTCACCTCGCAGGTTGTTGCCATAATCGAAAACGTAGCTGCCGGCCCGGACGTAGTCGAGGAGCGCCTCCACGTGCCGCGCGATCGACGCCCGCGCGCGCCGAAGGTACTCGTCGGGATCGGCGGTGCGCAGCGCGGCGGCCTCGTCGACCGAGAGGCCGCGCGGGATATAGCCCGTGAGGGGATCGTGCGCCGCGGTCTGGTCGGTCACGAGATCGAAGTGCTCACCGCGCCGCGCGAGTTCGGGAACGACGTCGGCAGCGTTGCCGAGCAATCCGACCGAGAGCGCGCGCCCCTCCCGCGCCGCCGCGCGCACCCGAGCAAGTGCATCGTCGAGCGATTCCGTCGCCTCGTCGAGGTAACGCGTCTCGAGCCGCCGGGCGATCCGCGACGGGTCCACCTCGACGCAGAGCACAGCGGCGCCCGCAAGCGTCCCGGCGAGCGGCTGGGCCCCGCCCATCCCGCCGAGACCCGCCGTCAGGATCGTCCGGCCGGTGAGCGACGACGACCCGAAGTGCGCCTCGCCGGCGGCGCCGAAGGTCTGGTACGTGCCCTGGAGGATTCCTTGCGTCCCGATGTAGATCCACGACCCGGCGGTCATCTGCCCGAACATCGTCAGCCCTTCCGCCTCGAGTCGGCGAAACTCGTCCCAGGTCGCCCACCGGGGAACGAGCAGCGAGTTCGCGATCAGGACACGCGGCGACTGCAGAGTCGTGCGGAACACCGCGACCGGTTTCCCCGACTGCACGAGCAGCGTCTCGTCGTCGGCGAGCCCGAGGAGGGTTCGAACGATCGCCTTCAACGCCTCGTGTGACCGGGCTGCTCGGCCGGTGCCGCCGTAGACGACGAGATCCTCCGGGCGCTCGGCGACATCGGGGTCGAGGTTGTTGAGCAGCATCCGCAGCGGAGCCTCCGTCGACCATGAGCGCGCGTTCAGTCGGTTTCCCCGCGGCGCCCGAACCGCCGAGAGGTCGCCGCAGAGCCGCTCGACAATCGCGTCGACCGACGGAGCGACCGTCACAGGTCGTGCTTTCCGTCTTCGGCTGCTCGTCGCGATGCCTCGTGCAGCTTCCCCCGCCAGCGGTAGATATTCCATGCGGAAGCGACCACGAAGAACCCGATCGCGACGACCGCGGCCTTCCCGATCGCGCCGCCGGTCGCCCAGGCGACGAGCACGACGACGGCCGCGAGCCCGGCGTAGACGAGCAGGGTGTCTCGGTAGGGATGCTTCGGTGGCGGGGCCTCCGGAACTCCCCACTGCAGGCGGCGCGGGCGGCTCATTCGAGCTCTCCTGTCTCCGCCTCGACGGCGGCGAGCAACGATCCGTCGCGCACGGAATCTGCGACGGCTTCGATGTCGGAACTCAACGGACGATCGTCGCGCAGGCGCGGCGAGAGCGAGCGGACGTGCGCATACACGGCGCGCGCGCCCCGACCGGGCTCCAGCGGCGCGAGGAACTCGACCGCCTGCGCCGCGGCGAGCAGCTCGATCGCGACCGCACGCTCGGAGTTCGCAACGATCTGCCACGCCTTCAGGCCTGAGGCGTTCCCCATCGACACATGATCCTCCTGCCCGGCGCTCGTGGGGATCGAATCGACCGAGGCCGGGTGGCACAACGACTTGTTTTCGGAGACGAGCGCGGCCGAGACGTACTGCGGGATCATGAACCCCGAGTTCAGGCCGCCGTCGGTGGTGAGAAACGCCGGCAGGCCGTCGCTCAGGTTCGGGTTGACGAGCCGTTCGAGCCTCCGCTCGGAGATGCTCGCGAGCTCCGACACGGCCATGGCGAGCGCGTCGAGCGCGAACGCCAGCGGCTGGCCGTGGAAGTTGCCGGCCGACACGAGGAGGTCCTCCTCGACGAGGACGAGTGGGTTGTCGGTCGCGGCGTTCAGCTCCGTCGTGACGGTGTACTCGACGTAGTCGAGCAGATCGCGCGACGCCCCGTGCACCTGCGGAGCGCACCGGAGGGAGTAGGCGTCCTGGACCTTGTCGCACCAGCGATGCGACTCGATGATTGCCGAGTCGGCCAGCAGGCGGATCACGTTCCGCGCCGATGCGGCCTGACCGCGCAGTGGGCGCAGTGTGTGCACCTGCGGGATGAACGAGGTCCGCGACCCCTGAAGCGCTTCGAGGGAGAGCGCGCACGCGCAGTCGGCGGCACGCGCGAGCCGGCGCGCGCGGACGAGCGCGAGCGTCGCTTGCGCGCACATGAACTGCGTGCCGTTGATCAGAGACAGCCCTTCCTTCGCGAGCAGCCGGACGGGGTCGAGCCCGACACGAGCCAGGGCCTGGCTGCCCTCGAGCAGTTCGCCCTCGACCCACGCGCGGCCCTCGCCGACCAGGGGCAACGCGAGGTGTGCAAGCGGGGCGAGATCGCCGGACGCGCCGACCGAACCGCGCGCCGGCACGAACGGCAGGACGCCGCGGTTCAAGCACTCGAGCAGCAGCTCCACCGTCTCCACGCGCGCTCCGGAGTTTCCCTTCGCCAGAGCGTTCGCACGCAGGAGCATCGCCGCTCGCACCACCGTGTCCGGGTACGGCTCACCGACGCCGCATGCGTGTGACCGCAGCAGCCGCAATTGCAGTTCCTCCGTCAACTCCTCGGGGATCTGCTTCGAGACGAAGCGACCGAAGCCGGTGTTGACGCCGTAGGTGTGCTCGTGCGCACCGTGCGCGGCCCGCTCGACGACCTGCCGGGCGGCGCGCATCTGGCCGCGCGCATCTTCGGAGAGCGGAGCGGCCGGCTGCCGCTCCACGGCCACCGCCCAGACGTCCTCGAGTGAGAGATCGCCGCCCGTCAGCGCGCCAGTCGCGGTCACACCGCGAGTTTAGCCCGGTGGTGGGCAGACTCAGTTCGAGATGTCAGATCCCGTTCTCGACGTCCCGTGCGGCCTCGAGCCTGCCGTCCCGCCGCCGCCCGCCCGCGCGCTCCACCTCCTACGCCGTCCCGACTTCAGGCGGCTGTACCTCGCCGTTGCTGCCAGCGAGCTCGGAGACTCGCTCCACTACATCGCGCTGATGTGGTTCGCGTTCGATGCCGGTGGCCCGCTCGGGGTCGTCGCCGTGAGACTCGCCGACAGCATCCCCGCGCTCGTCTTCGGACTGCACGGCGGCATCGCAGCCGACCGCTGGAGCAGGAAGCGGTTGATGGTCAGCGCTGACCTCGCGCGCGGAATCGTCCTGATCCCCGTCGCCGCCGCTGGGCTCACGGGCTCCTTGCCGCTGTGGGGACTCGTCGTCGCCGCGTTCATGCTCGAGGCAGCGACGAGCTACTTCGCGCCGGCGTACGGCGCGACCGTGCCGACGCTCGTCGACCGCGCGAACGTGCAACAGGCGAACGCTCTCGTGCAGGCGACGGCGCAGACTCTTTCGGTCGGAGGCTGGGCCGCCGCCGCGGCGCTGCTCACGTTCATGCCGGTGAGCATCTTCTTCGCCGTCAATTCCGCGTCGTTCTTCCTGTCGGCGGCGCTGATCGCCCGGGTCCGCCGGGCCGGGGCGCACGACCCCCATGCACCACGGCCGCGGATCCGGGAAGGGCTGGCGGCGCTTCGTCCGCTGCCCGTGCTCGCCGCCTCCGTCGTCGCGCTCGGGGTGGCGGTCACGATCACGGCCGGTTCCTGGATCGGTGGGATTCCGACACTCGTGCGGGAGAGCCTTCATCACGGTGCCGGCGGCTTCTCGATCCTGATGACGGGGTACGCGGCCGGTTCGATCGTCAGCGGTGCGCTGCTCGTACGGTTGCCGATCCGCCACAAGGCGCGGGCAAGCCTGCTCGCCTGGGCGATGTACCTGCCCGGCTACGGGCTCATCGCGATCGCCCACTCACTCCCCGTAGCGCTCGCGGGCGCATTCTTCGCGGCGACCGGCCAGAGCTCGTCGGTCGTGCTGATCAACTCGGCAGCACAAGAGGAGGTTCCGGACGCGGTGCTCGGTCGGGTGCTCGGCGTCGTTTCGCTGACGCATCGCGGGGCGCATGCGACCGGGCTCCTGCTCGTCTCACCGCTGTTCGCGTTCGTCGGCGCGCGCATCGTCTTCGGAGCGTCTGCGATCGCGGTCCCGCTGGTGGGCATCGCCGCACTCATCGGCGCGGCGGTCGCTACCCGGCGTCGAGCAGCCTGAGCTCGAGCACCCGCGACGGGTCGAACCCGTCGATCCGGAGCGCAGCGCCCGCCGCGACTGCTGCCGCCCCGGCGGGCATGAGGCCGACGAGCTCCGAGGCGATCACTTCGGCACCCCGGGCCTGCGCCTCCGCACCGATGCGCTCGACGATCTCGTGCAGGGCTGCGGCCTCCCAGTCCTCGACGTTCATCGACACCTGCACGACTCCGGCGCGCGGGAGCTCGAGGCCCAGCGCGCGAACGCCCGGAAAGCCGCCGCCCTTCTCGCGGACGACGCCGGCGATCTCCTTGGCCGCGTCGATCGTCCCGCGGAGATTGACGTTGAATGCGATCAAGGGCCGGCGCGCCCCGAGGATGACGCCGCCACCGCTCGCGTGTAGCTCGGGTGGGCCGAAGCTCGGTGCGAGCTCGCCGGCCTCGAGCCGCCGCCGCAGCTCGGTCGTGCCGCCGCGCCGGTAGAACGCCGGCCCGCGCTCGGGAGGCGCGTAGACGAAGACCGGCAGGCCGAGCTCGGCTGCGATCCGGGCTCCGATCGCCTGCGCGGCAGCCTCAGCCCGGCTCAGGTCCTCGGGCACGATCGGAACCAGCGGGACGACGTCGGCGGCACCGATGCGCGGATGCGCACCCTCGTGCGTGCGCAGGTCGATCCGTTCGAGCGCGACGCCGATCCCCGCGAGCAGCGCGTCGGCCAGCTCCTGATCTGAGCCGACGACCGTGAAGACCGATCGGTTGTGGTCGGCGTCCGCGTGGATGTCGAGCAGCCGCGCGTGCCGCGCGAAGGCCGCGGCGATGGCGTCGATGGTGGCGCCGTCGCGGCCCTCGCTGAAGTTCGGGACGGACTCGAGGGGCAGCACGGCCGTACTCTAGGGCTGCCGTGGGGGACTACTACGACACCCGGGCGCCGGAATACGACGACTGGTACCTCGGGCACGGCGCCTTCGAGGAGCGCGACCGGCCCGGCTGGGAGGCGGAGCTGGCGCAGCTCGCCGGCACGATTCAGGCGTTGCCACCCGGAAGCACGCTCGACGTCGCCTGCGGCACCGGCTTCTTGACCCGCCATCTCCGCGGGGAGGTCGTCGGTCTCGACCAGAGCGGCCGCATGCTCACCGAGGCGCGTCGAGCGGCGCCCGGAGCGACGTACGTCCAGGGGGACGGCCTCGCGCTGCCCCTCGCGAACGACAGCTTCACACGCGTCTTCACCGGTCATTTCTACGGCCATCTCCGCGAGGACGCACGGATGACGTTCCTTGCGGAGGCGCGCCGTGTTGCAGCCGAGGTGGTGGTCGTCGACTCCTCGCGCTCGCACAGCGAGCTGGATGACGACGTTCAGGAGCGAGTCCTCAACGACGGCACACACTGGCAGGTCTACAAGCGTTGGTTCACCGGCGAAGGGCTGCAGGCCGAACTCGGCGGCGGCGAGGTCTTGCACGAGGGTCGCTGGTTCGTGGCCGTGCGCGCGCGTCTGTGACCCGCCGCCGCGCGACCTACCGCTCGCTCACGTCGCTGAAGCGCGATCAGCGCAGCTGCCGTGCGTGCGTCGAGGCCGGGTATCCCCTCGAGTCGCGGCCCGTGATCGCGCCCGGAGAGGGTCAACGCGCGTACATCTTCGGTCAGGCTCCCGGCATCGTCGAGGGCCAAGAGCGGCGCCCGTGGCGAGGTCGCGCGGGCCGGACCCTGCGCGGCTGGTTCGAGATGGACGAGGACGAGTTCTACGCGACGTTCTATTGCGCGTCGGTGACGCGCTGCGATCCCGGCCGTGCGCCGTCCGGCCGAGGCGACCGCACGCCGACGCCGGCCGAGCAGCTGCTCTGCGAATTCTGGCGCGACCGCGAGCTTGCCCTGCTGCGGCCGCGCCTCGTCGTGACGGTCGGCGGTCTCGCCGCGCGCCGGCTTCTCGGCACGCAGAGCGTCACCGAGTGCGTCGGCATACGCCACGAGCTCGGCGACGCCGTCGCGATTCCTCTGCCTCACCCTTCCGGCGCGAGCAGCTGGCTGAACGCGCCGGCCAACCGAGCGCGCCTCGCGGCGGCGGTCGAGCTGATCCAGAACGAGCTCGCGCGGCTCTGACGGTTCCTCTCGAGCTTCTCCGGGCGCGCGCATGCGCGCGCGACGGACCGTCCCTAGCCCCCACCCACCCGGGGAGTGCGACCCGCCGCAACCGAAGTTAGCCGTGTGGTAGTCACAGAGGCGTGTCGGGAAGGCGCCGATTCCGTGCCGTTTTCCACACGGCACCCTTTTCCGAACCGCACTGTTTTTCCGAACCGCGCGCCGGCCAGGCGATCGCGAACGGGAGCCAATTTCGGTGGTCGTGCCGGACAGAGGCACGGGTACCCTCAACACGTGCCTGCTGCGCCGTCAACGCCGCGGAATCGCGCGACGTTCCTGCGTCTCGTCGGCTTCCTGCGGCCCTACAAGGCCTCCATGGTCATCTCGGTCGTCCTCGCGATCGGGTCGCAGTGTGCGGCGCTCGCAGCGATCCTGCTGACGCGCAGCGTCGTCAACGTGCTCCGCCACGACCAGTTGAACCGCCTCCCGTGGCTGGTCGGGCTCGTCGTCGCGCTCGGACTGACGCGCGCCCTGATGATGAGCGGGCGCAGGCTGATTGCCGGGAAGCAGGCACTGCTCGTGGAGCTGGACATGCGCACGGGGATCTACGCGAAGCTCGTCCGCCTTTCGTTCGGCTTCTACGACCGGCACCAGACGGGTCAGCTGATGAGCCGTGCGACCGTCGATCTCCAGGGCGTGCGCTTCTTCCTCGGCTACGGACTGATCTTCTTCTTCCAGCACGTCTTCACGATCATCGGCGTCGGGATCCTCGTCTTCCTGATCTCGTGGAAGCTGGCGCTGATCGCGATGGCGATCGCACCCGTGCTCGTCGCCGTCGCATACCGATACAGCCACGTCTCGCACCCGCTGCTGCGCGACGTGCAACAGAAGATGGCGGATGTCGCGACGGTGGCCGAGGAGAACATCGTCGGCGTGCACGTCGTCAAGTCGTTCGCCCAGGAGGACGCGGAGCTCGCGAAGTTCAGCCGCAGCTCCGAGGCGGTCTTCGGTCTGAGCGTGCAGGCGAACCGCCAGCGGGCGTTCTACATCCCGATCCTCAGCTTCCTACCGCTGCTCGCCCAGGCGGCGATCCTGCTTGTCGGCGGGCGGATGGTCGTGCGCGGCACGCTCTCCCTCGGCGACTTCGTCGTCTTCAACCTCTTTCTCGCGCTGCTCGTGATGCCGCTCCGCCAGCTCGGAATGTGGATCGGTCAGGCGCAGCGTGCGACCGCCTCGGGCGAGCGCATCTTCCAGGTGATCGACGAGCCGGAGGAGATCCGCGACGCTCCAGATGCACGAGAGCTGCCACCGGGACCGGGGCTCCTGGCCTTCGAGCACGTCACGTTCGGCTACGACCCGGAGCACCCGGTGCTGCACGACCTCGACCTCGAGCTCGCCGCGGGGAGGATCGTCGCGCTGATCGGCCACACCGGCGCCGGCAAGACGACAGTCGCGTCGCTTGTGCCGCGCTTCTACGACGTGCAGGGCGGACGCGTCTCGATCGACGGCAACGACGTCCGCGAGCTGACGCTGACGTCGCTGCGCAGCGAGATCGGCGTGATCGCCCAGGACCCGTTCCTCTTCTCGGCGACGGTGCACGAGAACATCGCCTTCGGCCGTCCCGGTGCAACCCGGGAGGAGGTCGAGCGTGCGGCCCGGCTCGCGCAGGCGCACGATTTCATCGCGGCGCTGCCGGACGGGTACGACACGGTGATCGGCGAGCGTGGCATCACCCTCTCGGGCGGTCAGCGCCAACGCGTCGCGATCGCCCGGGCTCTCGTCGTCGACCCACGCGTGCTGATCCTCGACGACGCGACGGCGTCGGTCGATGCCACGACTGAGTCGAAGATCCGCGATGGGCTCCGGGAGGCGATGCGCGGCCGCACCACGATCATCATCGCCCACCGCCTTTCGACGATCGCGCTCGCGGACGAGGTGGTCGTGCTCGAGGACGGCCGCATCGCTGCGCGCGGCACGCACGACGACCTGGTCGACTCGAACGAGGTCTACCGCGAGATCTACGAGCACGGCCTCCTCGAGCGCGTGTTCACGGAGGAGGTCGTCTAATGCGCGTGCACCAGCCCGGAGGGCATCTCATGCGCGGCGGCCGCCCGACGGTCGAAGACTGGTCGTGGGCGCAGACGAGGCGCCGGCTGTCCGCGCTCTACCGTCTCGCGCGACCGTACAAGTGGCGCACCGCGGTCGCCGTGCTGTCGCTACTCGGAGCGACAGCCGTGGCGCTCGCTCCGCCGTATCTCGTCGGCCGCACCGTCGACGAGGTCCGGCATGGTCAGACCTCGCGCCTCGGCTGGTTGGTGGTCGCCTTCGTGGCTGCCGGCGCGCTCGGCATCGTCTTCACGTACGCGCAGACGTACTTCACGGGTTGGACGGGCGAGCGCATGCTCGCAGACCTGCGCGACGAGCTCTTTCGTCACCTGCAGCGCCTCTCGCTCGGCTTCTACGAGCGCAACCGCGCCGGCGTGATCATCAGCCGGCTGACGAACGACGTCGAGGCCCTCGACCAGCTCGTCACCGACGGCGTCACCTCGCTCGTGCAGAACACGCTGACACTCGTCGGCACGGCAGTGATCCTCTTCTTCCTCGACTGGCGGCTCGCGCTCGCGACGATGACAGTGATGCCCGCCATGGCGCTCGCCACCGCCTGGTTCCGCAAGCGGTCGGGACGCGCCTACCGCGCCGTCCGCGAGACGCTGGGCGCGGTGACGGCCACGCTCGCGGAGGACATCGCGGGCATGCGCGTCCTCCAGTCCTTCACCCGCGAGCGCGCCGCCCGCGCGAACTTCCGCGAGGTGAGCGATGCCTACCGCATTTCGAACATGCAGACGGTCGTGCTGAGCGGGCTCTACTTCCCGTTCGTCGACTTCCTGTCGTCGGCCGCCACCGCCGTCGTGCTCGGATACGGCGGCTGGCTCGCATTCCACGGCGAAGTGTCGATTGGGATCCTCGTCGCGTTCCTCGGGTATCTGTCGAACTTCTTCGATCCGGTGCAGCAGCTCTCGCAGCTCTACAACACGTTCCTCTCCGCGGTCGCGGCCCTCGACAAGATCACCGACCTGCTGGACGAGGAGCCTGAGGTGCAAGACGCGCCGCAGGCGCTCGCCCTCGATCGCATCGCCGGTCACGTCGCGTTCCACGACGTGCGATTCGCCTACGGCCGGGGCCCTGAGGTGCTGCACGGCATCGACCTCGACGTGCCCGCCGGAACGACGGTCGCGCTCGTCGGGCACACCGGCGCGGGCAAGTCGACGATCGCAAAGCTGCTCGCACGGTTCTACGACCCGAGCAGCGGACGGATCACAATCGACGGCACGGATCTGCGCAATGTCGCGCAGATCTCTCTGCGCCGTCAGCTCGGGATCGTTCCCCAGGAGGGCTTCCTCTTCGCGGGCACGGTTGCGGAGAACATCGCGTTCGGCCGGCCGGCGGCAAGCCTGGACGAGGTCGTCGCGGCGGCGCGCACCGTCGGCGTCGACGAGTTCATCGAAGGCCTGGCGGCGGGCTACGGGACGCAGCTCGGCGAGCGCGGCTCGAGGCTCTCGCTCGGCCAGCGCCAGCTCGTCGCATTCGCGCGCGCTCTCCTCGCCGACCCCCGCATCCTGATCCTGGACGAGGCGACGAGCTCTGTCGACATCGGGACGGAGCGCAAGATCGAGCGTGCGCTACGGCGGCTGCTGCACGGCCGCACGGCGTTCATCATCGCGCATCGCCTCTCGACAATCCGCAACGCCGACCTGATCGTCGTGCTCGAGCACGGGCAGATCGTCGAGCAGGGACCGCACGACGAACTGCTCGCGACACGAGGCCACTACACCTCGCTCTACGGCGACTGGGCTGCCGATGTCGCGTAGTTCCTAGCGCGACACCGGGATGACGACGGAGCCGGCCGCCTTGTCGTGCCAAGTCTGCTTCTCGCTGTCCCAGAGCATCCACAGGTAGCCGATCAGGATCACGATCGCCGAGACGAGCGACACGAGCCAGCGGATGAACGCCCGCATGTAGCCGATCGAACCGCCACCCTGCAGGTCGATTACCCGGATCGCGAGCGCAGCGTCGCCGGGAGTCTGGCCGGTGCTCCCGTGGAAGTACGTGAAGTAGCCGAGGCTGATCAGGAAGCCGAGGCCCGTGCCTGTGGTGCCGAGGATCGCCTTCAGGATCGCCGAGACGACACCGAGGACGATGGCGTCGATGAGCGCCGCGGCGAAGCGGCGCCAGAAGCCGGCGCGTCCGGAGGGGACCGACCGGCTGCCGAGGCTGTCATAGGAGGAGTTCATCGGCGGAGCATAAGCTGTCGCGGTGAATCTCGATCGCGAGACCGAGAAGCGGATCGAGCAGCCCGCCTCGGACGAGGCCGAGCGCGAGACGCGCCTGACACCCTCGGAGGCCGTCACCCAGATGCGGATCCGGGTACCGGTGCGCGGCGACCGCAAGCTCCGCACCGTGATCGACCGTGTCAATCGCGACGACCAGCTGAAGGGCTGGTGGCATGTCGCGAACGTGAATGCCGTCGCCCGCATGGAGATCAACGACCACTCGTGGGTGCACATCCAGATCGTCACGAACATCGCGCTGAAGCTCCTGCGCCAGCTGACCAAGCACGGCGTCGAGCCGGCGATGGTCACCGACTACGGCATGACGCGCGACGACTCCGAGGTGGTCGTCGCACTGACCGCGCTGACCCACTGCATCGGGATGTCGGTGCACCGGAAGGGGCACGAGGACTTCAGCCTCTTCCTCGCCGAGCCGAAGCTTCGGCAACTGCTGGAGGGGCTCTACGAGGAGCCCGACCTGACCGTCGTCGTCTCCGAGGTCCTGCAGGGGATCATCAGCCACCGCTCCGACGGCGAGCCGCTGACGCTCGAGGCAGGCATCCTCCGCGTCGCGGACGCGCTCGACATGGAGCGGGGTCGCTCCCGGATCGCCTTCGAGCGCGGCCGGGTCGGCATCCACTCCCTGTCGGCCGCCGCGATCGAGGAGGTGGAGATCTCCGACGGCGAGGAGAAGCCGATCCGCATCTCGATCCGCATGAACAACTCCTCCGGGATCTACCAGGTCGACGGCCTCCTGAAGGCCAAGCTGCGCGGCTCGGGGCTCGAGCCGTACGTCGAGGTGATCGCACACATCGACACCGAGTCCGAGAAGCGCCTGGTGCCGCTCTACCGGCTCGATCTCTGAGTCCGATTTCCGTGCTGCGGCTACAATGCGGCCGCCCTGCGGGATCGTCTAATGGTAGGACGCCGGACTCTGAATCCGGTAGTCTAGGTTCGAGTCCTAGTCCCGCAGCCTTCGAACAGAGTCCTGGAAAAGACCCGCTCAAACGGCCTTTTTGTTTGCTCATTAGAAGACGGGGTCCCTGAAGAGATCGGCGAATCGCTCTCGGACACGGACTCGATTGGACTCGGAGCAGCACCATGCCCAGCTCTGATTCGGAGGTGATCGCTCAGCAGGTCAGCGCCCTCAACCGCAGGCTCGAGCGGCTCGGCGGCATCTCCGCGTCGCGACCTCGGGTAAGGTGGAACCGTAGGAGCTCCGTCCGGCGCAGCAACGAAAGGAGCGGGCTCAATGGAGACCCTCGAGGACAGCCTGTACGCGCGCGTCGACGAGCTGATTCAGGCTCACAAGGGCTCGCGCCTCCTCTCGACAACAGGGACGCAGGTGTCGATCGCCGAGCTCGCGTTACGAACAGAAGGGCTCGAGCTGGCGCTCCGCGAGCTGGCCCACGAGCTCGAGAAACTCGCCTCACGAGCGGATTAGCGCCCTCGAGGACCCCTTCTACGCAGCCTCGGCCGACAGGTCGCGCGGCAGGCGACGCTCATTCAGACGCTCATTCAGCAGTATCGTGCGGCGCAGGCGGCGGAGCTGGTCGGGCGTATCGACGCTCGCCACGACCGCGACGGCGTGCTCCGCCGACGGCGTCGTGACCGGCGAGACGGTGCTGCGGACGACGCCGCCTGCGATCGCAGCGGCAGCGACGAGCGCCGCGATCCCCGCTCCGGCCACGAACCGTCGCGGCGAGCGCGGCAGGTCGAGCACGACCGGCGCGTGACTCACGTAGGAGGCTGCGCGGATGGCTGCGGTCGACGCGTCGGAGGCCAGAGCGAACTCCCGGCAGTCGGCGCAGCGCGACAAGTGCGCGTCGAGCAGCGCGCCCTCGAGCTCCGACAGCTCGTCGTCCACGCGCAGGGACACCCAGAAGCGGGCGCGCGCGCACAGCTGGCCTCCTGCGACATCCATCACCCGGCTAAGACGGCCTTTGCTCGGAGTAGTTAGCAATGTCATCGAACACGCCGGTGGAGCCGCGTCCCAAACCGGTATTTTCCCAAGGTGCGCCTCTCATTCGCGCTGCTCCCCGTCCTCGCCACGCTTGGCTCCACCGTTGCATCGGCAGGAACGGGCCCGACCTACAACGTCGTCTTCACGGGTAGCGGCTCCGAGCACCACGTCGACCAGCAGCAGAACATCCAGGACAACGGCACGTGCAATTCGGCCGAGCACGTGGACGTGACGGCGACGCTCGCCTGGTCCTCGTCGTGGGTCGGCTTCCGCCCCGCGGCCCGAAACGTCCTCGGGCGTCCGCCGCAGATCGTCGGCTCGCGCATCGCCGGAACCCACGTCAAGGACGCGTGCGGGTTGCCGCTCAGCGAGGCGCCCGAGGGATGGGTGAGCCAGCAGTCGTGCGACGACGAGCTCGTGGCGAGCGGTTCCCCGCAGCTCCATCTCGTGAAGAAGACGGCGACAAAACTCGTGCTCGCGGTCGCCGCACCGCCGTTCGCCGTTCCCGTATCGGCGCAGTGCCCGTTGAACGTGCGCAACGACCAGCTCGCGGGACACCTCGTCGTGCCGCTCGAGAAGCTGAACGCGCTGAAGAAGGGCGGGTCGCTGAGCTTCGCCGTGGGCACCTCGAGGCCGGGACCGGACGACCTGTACTCGCCGGCGCTCAACTGCTCACAACCCACCAAGCCCTACGAGGGCTACCGGACCGCCGACCAGTGCCACGACACGATGTCCTGGAGCGGCTCAGTGCGGATCACACGCGGGTAGCCGCCCGGTCGGCGAGCGGGAACGACCGCTGGGCCCGCGGCGGGGCGAGGAAGTTCTGCCGGTGCGTCGCGTGGACGAACGAGTTGAACCCCTGCGCCGCCGCACGCGGGTCGAGTGGGAGGTTCGAGCCGTCGCCGAGCGCGCCGTCCAGTGCGCGGCGGGCTCGGTTGAAGAGATCGGTGGACGGTGCGAAGGCGATGAAATGCACGCCTGCGGACGGGGTGGCAGAGACCTCGCCCGCAACGCGCTCTGTGCAAACGGGTTGTCGAGCGTATTGAAGTCGGCGCGTGACACGAGAGCCGTCCCCCGAGGGCGGATGACACCGTATGAGTCCCGCGTATCTGCCTGGAGCCGCGTGACCGTCTGCAGCGCAGCGCTGTGGCCGACGCCGCCGAAGCGGCTCAGGTCGCTCCGCACATCCGACGCGGTCTCGACGCGGCTGACGTCCTCGGCGATCGTGTACGTCTTGTCGGGGACGGTCAGACCAGGTCTCGCCATCGCACGCAGTTGATCGGCGAACGGCACCGACTGCCACCACCGCTCGAGGTCCTCGTCGAGGTGCGAGACGTGCATGGCCGCGCCGCCGCTCCAGAAGCTCTGCGGCCGCTGATCGGTGAGCCCCGGAAGCGTCTCGAAGCTCGCGATCCGGTCGGGAGCCATCGCCGCCTTCTGCGTCGAGGTGAATCCCAGGAACATCTGGACGCCGTCGACCATCAGCTCGGCGCCCGGTAGGCCCGCCGCGAGCGCCATCTGCTTCGCGAGACCCGGGCCGGCCCCGAACCCGCCGCCCACGAACCCATTCCGCACGCTCGTGACCGAGAGCACGTCACCGAGCGCGCCGACGACCGTGTGCTGGCCGTCGTCGATGTGCGCGACCACGTCGCTGCGGAAGAGAAAGACGACGTCGTCCGTCCCTAGGGCGACGTCCGCGGGGTCGCTCGCGAAGGGCGTAGCATCGACGACAGCTGCGTACCGCCGCCGCTTCGCCTTCGAGGCGCGCACGTCGACCGGGAGGTATGCCGGGTAGCGCTGACCGTCCTCGAGCCTCGGAACGAGGCGGCGGAAATAGGGGAGGCCCCAGCCCACGGTGACGCCGAGACCGGCGGCGGTCGACGGGTAGCGCCGCTCGACCAAGGTGAGCGCGCGTTCGAGGCGCGCCTGGGCGGCGTGGAGCCGTGCGGCGCCCGAGACCCGAACCCGCGCGGTGACGATGCGGTGGTGGAGCGGCGGGACGATCACCTCGATCCCGAGCTCGTGCACGACCTGCTGGCCGGCGAGGAGGTACTGCTCCCGCGAGCGCGTGACGGTCGTCGCGGCGCGCGCCGGCGCGCTCGCGAGCCCGTCGAGCAGCGAGTAGAGATTGCCGGCTGCGAGCGCGACGGCGCCGCGCTCGAGGAGCTCCCGGCGCGAGAGAGCGGTCACTTGTGCGACCGCGCCAGCTTGTCGCGCTGCAGCCGCCGCATCAGGTTCGCGTCATCGTCACCGACGCGCATGACGGCGGGCTGCGCCGGCGGGCCGGGCTGCGACGGCTTGCCGGCTCCGCGTGATGCTGCGGCGACGGCAACTGCGACCGCGATTGCGACCACCAGGACAAGCACGACGGCGAGCTGCCTGCGACCCACCCGGCCAGCCTAGCCGCAGCCTTCAGCCCCGCAGGGTCGGTGATCTCACGATCGCATGACCCATATGGGCACGTGCTGGACGCGAAGCGCCATCACTCTCTATGCTCTCCCAATTCCCCTGACCCCCCAGACAGGAGGACGAGTGAAGAAACGCATGTATGTGGGCGTGGGAGCGTCCGCGCTGATCGCAGTCGTCGCGCTCGTGGCGACGGTGAGCGGGGCGATCGCCCGCAGCGGCGCCACGCCGCTGCCGGCAGCGTCGTGCTCGGCGATCCAGAACGGCAGCGGTCAGTATCTGATCGCATCCGACCTGCCCCTCCAGGGCTCAGGACGGAGCCAGACGTCACAGATGACCCGGGCGATCAAGTTCGTCCTGACCGCGCACGGCTGGAAGGCCGGGAAGTACTCCCTCGCCTACCAGAGCTGTGACGACGCGACCGCCCAGGCCGGCAAATGGGATTCCGGGAAGACCTCGGCGAACGCCAATGCGTACGCCCAGAACTCGAGCCTGATCGGCGTCATCGGGACGTTCAACTCCGGGGCCGCCGAGATCATCGTTCCGGTGCTGAACCGCGCCGCGAACGGCCCGATCGCGATGGTCAGCCCGGCGAACACCTATGTCGGCCTGACGCACGGCGGCCCGGGCACCGCGGCCGGCGAGCCCGGCAAGTACTACCCGACCGGCAAGCGCAACTACGTGCGTGTCGTGGCGGCGGACGACTATCAGGGCGCGGCCGACGCGCTCCTGGCTCGGTCGCTCGGCATCAAGAAGATCTTCATCCTCGACGACAAGGAGGCCTACGGCCTCGGAGTCGCGACGAACTTCAAGAATGCCGTGACGAAGCTCGGGGTGAAGATCGTCGGGTTCACCGCCTGGGACGGCAAGGCCTCGTCGTACGAGGCGCTCGCGGTCAAGATCAAGTCCTCGGGGGCGCAGGGCGTCTTCCTGGGCGGTCTGATCTGTGAGAACGGCGGCAAGGTGATCAAGGACGTCGTGGCCGGTGCTCCAGGCGTGAAGATCCTAATTCCCGACGGCTTCACGCCGCTCTCCGCGACCATTCAGCAGGCCGGCACCTCAGTCGAGGGTGCCTACCTGTCGGTCGCCGGTCTGCCGAACTCGGCTCTGAAGGGCGCCGGAGCGAAATTCATCAAGGACTTCGCGAAGGCCGACAAGCGTCCACCGGAGCCGTATGCGGTGTATGCGGCACAGGCCGCCGAGGCCCTCGTCGCGGCGATCACGCAGTCGAACGGCTCGCGCTCGGACGTGACGAAGCAGCTCTTCAGGATCCACCTGAAGGACAGCATCCTCGGCGACATGTCGTTCAACGCCAACGGCGACGTCACCAGCAACCCGGTCACGATCTACCGGGTCAAGGGCGGCAAGTCGGTGACCTTCAAGGTCATCGTCCCGCCGAAGTCGCTCGTGAAGTCCGCGTAGCCGGGACCCCACGGAATGCAGGACGTGAGGGGAGGGCGCGAGCCCTCCCCTCTCTGATGCTCGTGAAAGGATGGTCTCCGTGACCGGGTCGGATGCTGAGCTCGTCGCTCGCTGCAGGGGCGGTGACCCGTCGGCCTGGAACGAGCTCGTCGAGCGATTCTCGCGCTACGTGTTCGCGATCACCACCCAGGGCTTCCGCCTCGCCGAGCACGACGCCGAGGACGTCTTCCAGGACGTGTTCACCCGTGTCTACACGCATCTCGACCGCCTTCGCGACGACGAGGCGTTCCGGCCGTGGCTGGCGCAGCTGACCCGGCGGGCCTGCATCGACAAGCTGCGTGCCCAGGGTCGCGAAGAGCCCCTCGACGAGCTCGAGCCGTCCGGGCTCGACGAGACGCTCTCGGCGCTCGAGGCGGCCCTGACGATGCACGAGACAATGGCGACCCTCACCGACAACTGCCGCGACATCCTCGACCGGTTCTTCGCGCAGGACGAGAGCTACCGGACGATCGGGGAGGCGCTCGGCCTGCCCGCGGGCACGGTCGCGAGCCGGATCTCCCGCTGCCTCGACAAGCTGAAGGCGCTGCTGGAAGAAAGAGATGCCGTCGCCCGTCCTGAGGACGGGTGATTCGATGACTGCATACGACCACGACACACTTGCCAGGCTGATCGCGGCCCTCCCGCCCGCGCCTCAGGGGTGGGTCCAGGCAGCGCAAGAGCTTCCGGCCGCCCGCAGGGGGATTGACGGGATCGTCGAGCGGGCCGTGAGAGACAAGGCCTATCGCGAGCGTGTCGTCGCTGACCTCGAATCGGCGCTGGCGGACGCGGGTATCGAGCCCACGCCGCCGATCCTCGAAGAGCTGCGCGAGCGTTTCCGCTCGAGCTAGCTCGACCGTCGCGGGCCCGGGATGTGGGACGATCCCGGGCTCGTGGACGTCCTCCGAATCGATGACCTGCTCGACGCGATCGCAGCACCTCAGCCTGCGCCCGGCGGCGGATCGACCGCCGCGCTCGTCGGGGCGCTGGCCGCGGCCCTCTGCGCGAAGGTGGCTCGCTTGTCGGACGACGGCGGATCGCTCGCGCAGGCGCAAGCGTTGCGGCGACGGCTGAGTGCGCTCGCGCCGGAAGACGCCGCCGCATTCGTCGCCGCGCTCGAGCAGCTGCGCGAGCGGCGCGACGACTTCGCGCTCGGACGTGCAC
>JALYLO010000393.1 GCA_030774175.1 Actinomycetota bacterium | reverse complement strand
GCCCGCAGGGCGCGGTCGGGCACGACATGGGCTCGGGGCCGATCCGCTCGGGCGTTCCGATCGTGGTCGACATCTGGCCGCGCGACAACGAGTCGTTCATGTTCTGCGACATGACCCGCACGTTCGTTGTCGGCGACGTCCCCGACGATGTGCGCAAGTGGCATCGCCTGTGCAAGGAGGCCCTCGACCGGGCGATCTCGGAGATCGCGGACGGCGCCGACGGCCGGGCGATCTTCGACGGGACGTGCGAGATCTTCGAAGCGGCGGGGGAGCCGACGCAGCGCACGAAGACGCCCGGCAAGACGCTCGCGGACGGCTTCTTCCACGGGCTCGGTCACGGCGTCGGGCTCGAGGTGCACGAGGCGCCCGGCATGGGCCTCGCATCGAAGTTGCCGATCAAGGCGGGCGACGTCGTCACGGTCGAGCCGGGCCTCTACCGCCAGGGTTACGGCGGCGTGCGGCTCGAGGACCTCGTGCTCGTGACCCCAACCGGCGCGGAGAACCTCACGCAGTACCCATACGACCTTCAGCCTTGACCAACGACATCGACACGCTCTTCCTCGAGGAGCGCCGTTACCCGCCGCCGCCCGAGTTCGCCGCGCGCGCCAATGCGCAGCCGGGAATCTACGAGGAGGACTTCGAGTCCTTCTGGGAGCGAGAAGGCCGCGAGCGGGTCGGCTGGTTCGAGCCCTTCACGAAGGTGTTGGACTGGGAGCGGCCGTACGCGAAGTGGTATCTCGGCGGCACCCTGAACGTTGCCTGGAACTGCCTCGACAGGCACGTCGAGGAGGGGCGTGGCGACAAGGTCGCCTACTACTGGGAGGGCGAGCCGGAGGGTGACAGGCGGCAGCTGAGCTACAGCGACCTCCTGCGCGAGGTGACGAAGCTCGCCAATGCCTTGAAGGAGCTCGGCGTCGGCAAGGGCACGCCGGTCGCGATCTACCTTGGCATGGTGCCGGAGGCGCCTGTGGCGATGCTCGCCTGCGCGCGTCTCGGCGCGCCACACACCGTGGTCTTCGGAGGGTTCTCCGCCGACTCGCTGGCCGGGCGCCTGCAGGACATGGAGTGCGAGGTGCTGATCACGCAAGACGAGGCCTGGCGGCGTGGCACCGTCGTCGGGTTGAAGCGGACCGCGGACGAGGCGGTGGCCGAGGCGCCGACGGTGCGGAGCGTGATCGTCCTTCGCCGGACGGGCAACGAGGTCCCGATGTTGCACGGCCGCGACCACTGGTGGCACGAGCTCGCGATCGACGAATCCGTGTGCCCCCCCGAGCCGATGGGGTCGGAAGACCTCCTTTACCTGCTCTACACCTCGGGCACGACCGCCAAGCCGAAGGGAATCGCGCACACGACGGCGGGATACCTTGTCGGCGTCGCGACAACCCACTACTACATCTTCGACCTGAAGCGCGACGAGGACGTGTACTGGTGCGCCGCCGACGTCGGCTGGGTCACCGGACACAGCTACATCGTCTACGGGCCCCTCTGCAACGGCGCGACGTCGGTGCTCTACGAGGGGACGCCGGACTTCCCCGACAAGGACCGCTGGTGGGAGGTGGCCGAGCGCTACGGCGTGACGATCATCTACACCGCGCCGACCGCGATCCGCTCGCACATGAAGTGGGGGCCCGAGCACGCGGCGAAGCACGACCTGACGAAGCTGCGCTTGCTCGGGACGGTCGGCGAGCCGATCAACCCCGAGGCGTGGGTCTGGTACCACGAGCACATCGGCGGCGCCCGCTGCCCGATCGTCGACACCTGGTGGCAGACCGAGACCGGAATGATCCTGATCACGCCGCTCCCCGGGATCACGACGACGAAGCCCGGCTCCGCGACGAGGCCGTTTCCCGGTGTCGACGCCGCGATCTACAACGAGGCGGGCGAGGAGGTCGGCCCCGGCGGGGGCGGGTACCTCGTTCTGCGCAAGCCGTGGCCGGCGATGCTGCGCGGCCTCTACAAAGAGCACGACCGGTACGTCGAGACGTACTGGTCGAAGTACGGTGACGTCTACTTCGCGGGCGACGGCGCGCGGATCGACGAGGACGGCGACTTCTGGCTGCTCGGACGCGTCGACGACGTGATGAACGTCTCGGGCCACCGCCTCTCGACGATCGAGGTCGAGTCGGCGCTCGTCGACCACCCCGACGTTGCCGAGGCGGCGGTCGCCGCTCGCAACGACGCCACGACGGGCCAGGCGATCGTCGCCTTCGTGACGCTGAAGGGCGGGAAGGAGGGGTCGATCGAGAAGCTCGAGGAGCTGCGCAACCACGTCGCGAAGAAGATCGGG